>JAEWKL010000060.1 GCA_023386115.1 Pseudomonadota bacterium | reverse complement strand
GCACCAGGCCGCCGTAGAACAGGGCCAGGCCGGGCACCGACATCATCAGCACCAGCGCGGACGAGATCAGCATCCAGGCGGTGTCGCCCTTGTTGGGCACCGGCGCCGCCGCCGCGGCGGCCGGCGCCGCCTCGACGGTCGGCGTCTGCGCCAGGGACGGCTCCACCAGGACCAGCGCCAGCGCGGCGCCTCCCAGGCCGAGAGCCAGGACGTTGCGAAGCTTCATGGAAGAGGAACTCCCGATGGAATCGAAGGCAATCATGGGAAGGGGCGGCGGGGCACCGACACGGCCCCGCGCGGGCCGCGCCTCAGAGGGCGTCGACGTCGGTCTCGCCGGTGCGGATGCGCACGGCCTTCTCGAGCGGCATCACGAAGATCTTGCCGTCGCCGATCTGGCCGGTGCGGGCGGCGGCCGCGATGGTGTCGACGACGTTCGAGACGAGGTCGACCGCTACCGCCACCTCGATCTTGAGCTTGGGCAGGAAGCTGACGGCGTACTCGGCCCCGCGATAGATTTCGGTATGCCCCTTCTGCCGGCCGTAGCCCTTCACTTCGGTCACGGTCAGGCCGTGCACGCCGATGCTGGTGAGGGCGTCGCGGACCTCCTCCAGCTTGAACGGCTTGATGATGGCCATGACGATCTTCATGGGACGAGCCCCCTTTCGATTATGGCGTCCTCACGCCCGGACGAGCCAGGGCGAGGCGTGATCCGGCGCCGAGGCGAACCCGTTGGGCCCCGGCGTCGATCTCGACAACCATCAATCAAGGAACGTGCCACGACGCATCACCGGACCTACGGACAAGCTGCCCGGTTCCTGGGCCGATTGCGGATATTGAAGCCGCTCCCGTCAGCAATGACGGTGAAAAAACTGCCAATTGCCCAAACGTGAGGCAGTGACGGCTCAGGCGTCGGGTTCGGGGATGATGCGCTTCTCGCGGATCATGCCCTCCTGCGCGACCGAGGCCACGAGGGTGCCGTCGCGGGTGAAGATCAGCCCGCGGGAGAAGCCGCAGCCGCCCGACGCGCTCGGGCTGTCCTGGGCGTAAAGCAGCCACTCGTCGGCCCGGAACGGCCGGTGGAACCACAGGGCGTGGTCGAGGCTCGCCGGCTGGATCTCGCTCTCGAACACCGTGCGGCCGTGGGGGATGAGCGACGTGTCGAGCAACGTCATGTCGGAGGCATAAGCCAGCACCGCCTGGTGGACGGCCGGGTCATCCGGCAGGGCTGAGGTCGCCCGGATCCAGACGTGGAAGCGCGGAGGGCCGGGTTGTCTCCCGGCATAGCGCTCGATCTCGACCGGGCGCAGCTCGATCGGCCGCTCGCGCTCGAAATAGGCCCGGACCGGATCGGGCATGCGCGGCATCACCGAGGCCTTGAGCGCGCCTTCGCCGGGCAGGTCCTCCGGCATCGGCACCGCCGGCATCTCGGCCTGATGGCTGAAGCCCGGCTCCGCGACGTGGTAGGAGGCCGACATCGAGAAGATCGGCCGTCCGTGCTGGATCGCCACCACCCGGCGCGTGGTGAAGCTGCGGCCGTCGCGGATGCGGTCGACCTCGTAGACGATCGGCACCTTCGGGTCGCCGCCGAGCAGGAAATAGGCGTGGAGCGAGTGCGGCCGGCGCTCAGGGCTCACGGTCCGGGTCGCGGCGACGAGGGCCTGGCCGATCACCTGACCGCCGAAGACCCGCTGCCAGCGATCCTTCGGCGAGCGACCACGGAAGAGGTTCTGCTCCAGCGGCTCCAGGTCGAGGATGTCGAGGAGGTCGGCGACCGCGCGCAAGGGAAGGATCCGGGCTGAGGGAGGGGCGCGTAGCTGACGCACGCCGATGCGCGCCGTCAAGCGACGCGAGGCGTGCCGGTTGTGCTATGAGCCTTGCCGACCAGACGAGCAGCGGGCGATCGCGAGATGGCGCAGGGTGACGGCGTGAGCGGACGGCGGGGGGCGGCGCGGGAGATCGTCGTCGCGGGCGGCGGGCTGCCGGGGCTGGCGCTGGCGCTGGCCCTGCGGCAGGCTTTGGCGGAAGGGGTGCGGGTCACGGTCTGCGACCCGGCCTTCGGCCGCACGGACGCCCCGCAGGACCTGCGCGCCTACGCGGTCGCCGCCGCCGCCCGGCGGATGCTGGAGCGCCTCGGCGTGTGGGACGCGGTGGCGGCCGGCGCCCAGCCGATCCGCGAGATGGTCATCACCGACAGCCGCCTCGCCGACCCGGTGCGGCCGACCTTCCTGACCTTCGAGGGCGACGTCTCGGAAGGCGAGCCCTTCGCCCACATGATCGAGGGCGGCGGCCTGCTGCGTGCGCTTCGCGACGCCGCGGCCGCTTCAGGCGTGGTGCTGGAGGCGAGCCCCGTCCTCGCGGCCGTACCGGAGACCGACACGATCACCGCGCACCTGCCGGACGGGCGGCGGATCCGGGCCGACCTCGTCGTGGCGGCGGACGGCGCCCGCTCGCGCCTGCGCGAGGCTGCCGGCATCGGCTGGGTCGGCTGGTCCTATCCCCAGTCGGGCATCGTCGCCACGGTGGCGCACGAGCGCGACCACGAGGGACGGGCAATCGAGCATTTCTTGCCCTCCGGCCCCTTCGCGGTGCTGCCGCTGCCCCCCGGCGGGCCCCTCGGCCACCGCTCCTCGATCGTCTGGACCGAGCGCCAGGCCGAGGTGCCGGCGCTGATCGGCGGCGGGCCCGAGGAGGCCCTGATGGAGGTCGAGCGGCGCTTCGGCCTGACGCTCGGCCGCATCGCCCTCGAATCCCCGCTCAGGGCCTATCCGCTCTCCTTCGGCATCGCCCGGCGCTTCGGCGCGAAGCGGCGGCTGCTGCTGGGCGACGCCGCCCACGTCATCCACCCGATCGCCGGCCAGGGCCTGAATCTGGGCCTGCGCAGCGCCGCCGCCCTGGCGGAGGCGCTGGCCGACACGATGCGCCTCGGCCTCGACCCCGGCGGTCCCGAGGCGCTGGAGACCTACGAGCGCAGCCGGCGCTTCGACACGCTCGCGATGGGCGCGGCCACCGACGGCCTCAACCGCCTCTTCTCCAACGACGCCTTGCCGGTGCGCCTCGCTCGCGACCTCGGCCTCGGCCTCGTCGACCGGTTGCCCGGCCTGAAGCGGCTGTTCATCCGCGAGGCGGCGGGGCTGCGGGGACGCCAGCCGCGGTTGATGCGGGGGGAGGCGTTGTAGGGGCGGGATCGCTCGCTCGCTCACGCCGACGAGACCGACACTCTCCGTCATCGCGGGGCCGCTCGGCGGAGCCCGGGATCCCTCGCCTTCGGGGAGCCCCGGGATGACCTAGAGGAATATCGACCAGTGCGCCAGGTCGATCGATGAGACCAATCAAGCAGGCTCTGATACCAATGGCCCAAGATGCTGACGCATCGGGCCATTGATCCATCTCGAATTTTCGATGCCAAGCCAGAGGCTTGGCGAAAAATCGAGAACGGAACCAAAGGTCGTTTTCAACGACCGTTGGTATGATCCCGTGCCGCCGGGTGCGCTGGCGCACCAACCCTGCGGCGGGAAGGGGTGCACATCCGGGCAACACCCGACC
>JAEWKL010000011.1 GCA_023386115.1 Pseudomonadota bacterium | reverse complement strand
CCCTCACCCCTACCCCTCTCCCATACGGGAGAGGGGATCCCGCGCTGTACTTGGCGACGATCCCGTTCTCGCGCGCCTCCACCGGAGCCTGGACCACCCATGACGACGCAAGCCCTGGTGCAGGTGCTGGCGAGCGGCCTCCTGATGGGCTTGATCTACGCCCTGATCGCGGTCGGCCTCTCGTTGATCTTCGGCCTGATGGACGTGGTGAACTTCGCCCATGGCGAATTCCTGATGCTCGCCATGTACGCGACCTTCGGGCTGGTGTTGGTCACCCGGCTCGATCCGGTGGTGCTGATGCCGCTCGTCGCCGCCCTGCTCTTCGTGCTGGGAGCCGCCGCCTATCTGGGCGTGGTGCGCTTCGCCATGCGGGCCAAGGCCAACCAGGGCATGGTGCAGATCTTCGCGACCTTCGGGCTCGCGATCCTGCTCCAGGGCGCCGCCCAGTACCTGTTCACGCCGGATTACCGCAACGTCCAGAACACCTGGCTCGGCGGGCGCACCGTCGAGCTCGGCGGCGTCTTCCTGCCCTGGCCGCAGATCTTCGGTGCCGTGGTCTCGCTCGCGGCCTTCGGCGGCCTGCATCTCCTGATGAGCCGGACCGATTTCGGCCGGGCGCTGGAAGCCACCCGCGAGGACCAGGGCGCGGTGGCGCTCGTCGGCATCGACCGCAACCGGGTCTTCGCCCTCGGATGGGGTCTCGGAGCGGCGCTCGTCGGCCTCGCCGGCGCGGTGCTGGCGATCTTCTACTACATCCACCCCCAGGTCGGCGCGAGCTTCGCCCTCATCGCCTACGTCACGGTGGCGCTCGGCGGCTTCGGCAGCGTCGGCGGTGCGCTCGTCGCCGGGATCATCGTCGGCCTCGTCGAGGCCTTCACGGCGGTGATCCTGCCGCCGGCGCTGAAATCCATCGGCGTCTACGCCCTCTACCTCGCGGTGGTGTTCTGGCGGCCGCAAGGCCTGTTCGGGAGGCTCTAGATGACCACGCTGACCACCGCCCTCGCGCCGGGCTCTGCCCCCGCCCGGGCCGAGGCGAGCTACGCGGCCAAGCGCCGGCGCAAGCTGATCGTCGCCGCCCTGGTCTTCGCCGGCCTCGCCGCTTTGCCCTACGGCATCCGCGACGTCTACCTGCAGAACGTCCTGATCCTCACCCTGATGTACGCCGCGCTCGCGCAGAGCTGGAACATCTTAGGCGGCTATTGCGGCCAGGTCTCGCTCGGCCACGCCCTCTATTTCGGGATCGGCGCCTACGCGACCTCGGTCCTGTTCGTCAATTACGGCGTGCTGCCGTGGTTCGGCATGCTGGCGGGCGGGGCCTTGTCGGCGCTCGTAGCGCTCGTCCTCGGCTATCCGTGCTTTCGCCTCGCCGGCCACTACTTCTCGATCGCCACCATCGTGATCGCCGAGATCGGCTTGCTCCTCGTCCATAACTGGGACTTCGTCGGCGGCGCGATGGGCATCCAGTGGCCGTTCAACCCCGATTCGTGGTGGACGCTCCAGTTCGCCCGCGACAAGATTCCTTATGTCCACTTCGCCATCGGCTTCCTGGCGGTGGTTTGGTTCGTCACCTGGCTGATCGAGGGCTCGCGCTGGGGCTATTGGTGGCGCGCGGTCAAGGACGATGCCCAGGCCGCCGAGAGCCTCGGCGTCGAGGTCTTCCGCTCCAAGATGGCGGCGGCCGCGGTCTCGGCCTTCTTCACCGCCATCGGCGGCGGCTTCTACGCGGCCTACGTCTCCTACATCGACCCCGAGAGCGTGATGAGCTTCCGCTTCTCGCTGCTCTTCGCCCTGCCGGCGGTGCTCGGCGGCATCGGCACCCTGTGGGGACCTCTCGTCGGCGCCGCGATCCTGATCCCGCTCACCGAGATCAGCCGTTCCTATCTCGGCGGCAGCGGCAACGGCCTCGACCTGATGCTCTACGGCCTGCTCGTCATGGTGGTGGCGCTGGCCCGGCCCGAAGGCGTGCTCAGCCTGTTTCGCCGCACCCGCAAGGCCCGCAACGAGGAGGCGATGCCGTGAGCACCTTGCCCGTGAGCACGCCCGCTGCTTCGCCCCTGCTGCGGATCGACCACGTCACGCTCCGCTTCGGCGGCCTCGTCGCCAACGCCGATGTCAGCCTCGACGTGCCGGAGGGCCAGATCCTCGGCCTGCTCGGGCCGAACGGCGCCGGCAAGTCGACCTTGTTCAACCTGATCTCCGGCACCTACCAGCCGAGCGAGGGAAAGATCGTCTTCAAGGGCGAGGACATCACCCCGCTCTCGGCCCCCGAGCGCTGCCGGCGCGGCATCGCCCGCACTTTCCAGGTACCGCGCTCCTTCGACTCGATGAACGTGGTCGAGAACGTGATCGTCGGGGGCTTCGCCCGTCACGCCAGCGCCGCCGCGGCCCGGCGCGTCGCCCTCGAGACCCTGGATTTCGCGGGCCTCGCCCACCGGGCCGAGGCGGTGGCGGGGGAGCTGACGCCGCCCGAGAAGCGCCGTCTGGAGGTGGCGCGCGCGCTCGCCACCGAGCCGAAGCTCCTCCTCCTCGACGAGGTGCTGACGGGGCTCACCCCGAGCGAGGCCAAGGCCGGGGTCGAGCTGATCCGCAAGGTCGCAGGCCGCGGCGTCACCGTCATCATGGTCGAGCACGTGATGGAGGTGGTGATGCCGCTCGTCGACCGCGCGGTGGTGCTGCATCTCGGCCGCGTGCTGGCCGAGGGCCATCCGACCGAGGTGGTGCGCCACGAGGGCGTCATCACCGCCTATCTGGGGGAGCGTCACCGTGCTGCTTGAGGTCCGCGGGCTCTCCACCGCCTATCAGGGCTTGCTGGCCATCCAGGGCGTCTCGATCGAGGTCGAGAGCGGCGAGATCGTCGTCGTGGCGGGCGCCAACGGCGCCGGCAAGTCGACGCTCCTGAAATCCATCGCCGGGATGGAGCGGCCGAAATCCGGCGAGGTGGTGTTCGACGGCGCCCGTCTCGACGGCCTGCCCGGCCACGCCATCACCGCCAAGGGCATCGCCTACGTGCCGGAGAACAAGCGGCTGTTTCCGCGCCTCTCCGTCTCCGACAACCTGCGGCTCGGCAGCTATCTCCACCGCAAGGCCGCCGACCGCGAGGCGCCGCTGGAGCGGGTCTTTTCCCTGTTCCCCCGCCTCAAGGAGCGCCTGCCGCAGCGCGCCGGCACGCTCTCCGGCGGCGAGCAGCAGATGCTCGCCATCGGCCGTGCCCTGATGACGCGGCCGCGCCTGCTGATGCTCGACGAGCCCTCGCAGGGCATCATGCCCAAGCTCGTCGACGAGATCTTTTCCGCCATCGAGGCGATCCGCGCCTCGGGCACCACGATCCTCCTGGTGGAGCAGCGCCTGGCCGAGTCGCTCGGCATCGCCGACCGCGCCTACGTGCTCCAGACCGGCCGCCTGATGCTGAGCGGGCCCGCCGCGACGCTGCGGGACGATCCGGAGGTGCGGCGGGTGTATCTGGGGATTTGACCCGCGGGGATCTGATCCGGGCCTGAGACTCCCGCCGCCCGCATCGATGCTCTACAGAGGGGCCTCACGGAGAGCCCCTTGATGACCAGCCGCACCACCGAGATCACGCTTGAGCGCATCGCCCTGATCCGGCGGCTGGTCGTGGCCTGGGATCCGGCGGGGCAGGGCGCCCCGGTGATCCACCCGGACGCCCCCTATGGCAGCCTCGACCGCGACGGCGACATCGCCAACGTCACCGGCGACGACGAGGGCGCGGCGGAGGAGCACCGGGCGGTGGGCGAGGCGCTGGTCGCCTTCCTGCGCCATGCCGCGCTGAAGCCCGGCCGCTACAGCTACCACAACCCGCTGACCAAGCTCGACCTGTCGCACGTCTCCGACGTCTTTCGCGATGAGAGCACGGGGACGGCGCCCGAGCAGATCGTGTTCGAGGTCGGCCCCGAGCACATCGCCCTGGTCCGGCACCTCGCGATGGGGTGGGACGAGGGACGCGGGGTGCCGGCGGTGGACGGGGCGGCGCCCTACGGCCCGGGCAGCCTCGAGGAGGCGATGACCCGCGCGCTCGGCGGCCGGCGCGAGGATCTAGCCCACCTGCACCGGTCGATGCAGCCGGCGTTGCAGATCGTCCTGCGCAGCGCCGACATCGCGCCGGGGGATTACGACGTCGCCTGATCGGGGCGTCGCGCGCGGGATCGTCCGGGGTTCACCGCACCAGCGGCTCGGCCACCATCTTCACCGGGTGGCCGCGGCTGACCAGCACCGCCGCGCTCGAATGCTCGGGGTCGGTCTCGAACCGGGTGCGGACCCAGGCGACCAGGAACTTCGCGTATTCCGAGGCCAGCAGCCGGGCCGAGGCCGGGCGGCGCCACCACTGGTCCGGGTCGACCCCCTCGGGAACGACCGGGTGCGGCACCACCTGATGGCCCTCCGCCAGCGCGTGGTCGAGTTCCACCAGCGTGCGCGGCATGTGGTAGTTCGAGGTCACCACCGCGACGCTCCGGAACCCGTTCTCGCGCATCCAGCGCCGGATCTCGATCGCGTTGCCGATGGTGTTGCGGGCCCGATAGTCGAGATCGACGCAGCAGGCGATCAGGTGCTGCTGGCCCGGGTTGAGCCGGGCGATCTCGTCGCGGCTGGTGCGCTCGTTGACCCCGGTGATGAGCAGGCGCCGGCCGTAGCCGCCGGCGAGCAGGTCCATTGCGTCCTCGATGCGCTGGGCGCCGCCGGTGAGCGCCACGATCCCGTCGGAGGGTGCGAGCGGCAGCCGCTCGGAGCGGGCGAGGCCGGCCACGAAGGCGAGGAAGCCGAGGCCGAGGGCGAGGCCGGCGGCGAAGCCGAGACCGGCGAGGGCGACGGCGAGGCGGCGGCGCAGGCTCCACCCGGACGGGGGCGGTCCCTCGGATCCGCCGCCCAACCAGGACCAGCCCACCACGTCGCCGGTTCGCGTTGTCATTCCACGCTGCATCCGCGAGGTCATCTCACCCGTGCCGAGCATAGTGCCGATTGCGGCGGCCGAGAGGCAACCGTCACCGGGGCCGATTCGTTCACTCGGGCCTGCCCCTGTGAAGAGCGGGCAAGGACGGAGGCTAGCCGTCCTGTCTGGCGTCAGGCTGATCTCCCGGCGCGCCGCAGCGGCTCCCCCGACGGCGCCGCTTCCGCGGTTGCGCCGGTTGCCGCGTTCGGCGAAGGAGGGAGCTCCGCACAGCGAGGCGGGCTTCGCCTCGGCCTGTCCGGGTCGAGGGAGGAGGCCGGGCCGGCGTCGGAAACCGCAGCGGCAGCCGGCCGGGCACATCGCCCGTGCGCGTCCCGTCGGCCCGGAACGGACGGCCTCGCCTGCCGTTCCGGCCCTCGACAGGAAAGCAGGAGTGACGAGCACCCCATGACCATGGACCCTGCGCGCGACGCGACCGAGACCCTGTTTCAGCCCGGCCGCACCTGCTGGTGCGTGGCACGGGCCGAGCAGGTCGCGGTGATGATCGACTCCGCCGAGTACTTCGCCCGGCTGGAGGACGCTTTGCGCCAGGCGCAATCCTCGATCCTGATCGTCGGCTGGGATTTCGACGGGCGCATCCGCCTGCGCCATGACGCGAGCCCGGAGGAATCGCCGCCCTTAGGCCCGCTCCTGCGCGACCTCGCGGCCCGGCAGCCCGGGCTCGAGGTGCGGGTGCTGGTCTGGAGCGTCGCGACCTTGCACGGGCCGGGCGCGACGCTGCCGCTCCTGTTCGGGGCCGAGTGGGAGGCGCATCCGCGGATCACCGTGCGCCTCGACACGCATCACCCGCTCTACGCCGCGCATCACCAGAAGCTGGTCTGCATCGACGACCGCCTCGCCTTCTGCGGCGGCATCGACCTCACGGTCGGGCGCTGGGACACCGTCGCCCACACGGCCGGCGACCGCTTGCGCACCAATCCCGACGGCGAGCTCTACCCGCCGGTGCACGACCTGCAGATGGCGGTGGACGGCGAGGCGGCCGCGCGCCTCGGCGATCTCGCCCGGGAGCGCTGGCGCGCCGCCACCGGCGAGGTGCTGGCCCCGGTGGCGCGTTCCGCTCCCCTCTGGCCGCAGGGCCTGGGCGCGCTCTTTGCCGACATCCCGGTCGCCATCGCCCGCACCATGCCGCTCCAGGGCGACGAGCCCTCGGTCGAGGAGGCGGCGGCGCTCACCGCCGCGTCCCTCGCCGCCGCCAAGGCGACGATCTACCTCGAGGCGCAGTACCTCACGGCCGACTTCGTCGCCGATGCCCTCGCCGCCCATCTGGCGGCGGAGGACGGGCCCGAGATCGTGGTGGTGCTGACGCGCCGCTCGCACAACTTCACCGAGCGCGTCGCCATGGGCACGCCGCGGGACCGGGTGCTGCGCCGGTTGCGTGCCGTCGACCGCTTCGGGCGCCTGTTCGTCGCCTATCCGGTGGTGCCGGGACCCGAGGGCGATTGCGAGATCGAGATCCACGCCAAGCTCGTCCTCATCGACGATCGCTTCCTGCGCATCGGCTCCTCGAACCTCAACAACCGCTCGGTCGCCCTCGACACCGAGTGCGACCTCGCTCTCGAGGCCCGCGACCCGGAGGAGCGCGCCGCGATCCGCGGGTTGCGCGATCGCCTGCTGGCCGAGCATCTCGGCGTGGAGCCGGAGGTGATGGCCGAGGCGACCGCGCAGGAGGGGCTGATCGCGGCGATCCGGCGCCACATGGGTGGGCCGCGCTCCTTGCGGGTCTGCGAGGTGCCGGAGGAGGAGGGCCTGCTCGATCCGCTGGTCAGCTCCGAGCTGCTGGACCCGGAGCGGCCGTTCGGGACGGCGTAGCGGCCGCCCCACCCGCATCGCGCCACCGGAACACCGCCTCGGTCACCGCGAAGGCGACGAGGCCGAGCGCCAGGGGACCGAGGAAGTACAGGCACCGGAAGGCGATCAGCGGGCCGATCACGTCGGTCTTCGGCAGGAGGTGGACGACCACGCTCTCGATCACCCCGATGCCGCCGGGCACGTGGGTGATGAGCACCGCCGCGTTGGCGACGACGAAGACCGAGGCGACGGCGAGGTAGCCGACGTCGGAGACCGCCGCCAGCACCTGGTGCAGGCAGGCCGAGACCAGGGCGAAGTTGACCGCGCCCAGACCCACCTGCGCCGCCGCGAGCGGCAGCGGCGGCATCTCGATCGACCAGCGCCGGAAGGTCAGCGGCTTGCGCCACCAGGTGGCCAGCCCGAGATAGGCCGCGACGCCGCCCGCGCAGGCGAGGCCCGCCGCCAGGACGGCGCCCTGGCGTAAGCCCGTCACCTCCCGGGCGAGGCCGGGATGGACCAGCACCGCGACGGCACCGAGCGCCATCAGGCCGACCGCGACGGTGACGCCGCAGAACAGGACCGCCTTGGCGACATCCGCGGTCTTGAGGCCCCAGCGGGTGTAGAAGCGGTAGCGGATCGCCCCGCTGCTCAGGCCCGCAAAGCCGATGCTGTGGCCGAGCGACAGGCTGATGAAGGCGGCGAGCGCCACCCGGCGGTAGGGCAGCGGCGTGCCGGCGGCGCGGAGCGCCAGCCAGTCGATCCCGGTGAGGCAGAGATAGCTCGCCGCGGCGAAGCCCCCGGCGGCGGCGAGCCGGCCGGCGGGAAGCGCCCGCACCGACTCGACCAGCTGGTTCAGGCTGTAGCCGGCGAGCGTCCGGTAGAGGAGATAGCCGCCGAGCGCCACGCTGAGAAGGGTGAGGAGAATGGTCCAGACCCGGCGGCGGGCGGACGTCGCTTGCTTGGATTCGGCGTCGTCCCGGGTCTGTCCCTGGGGCTGTTTTGGGGCCTGCGTCACGCGGTTTCCTCTCGGGGCACGGAGATGCGGGGGCCGAGGGCCGGCGCGAGGTCGAGATCGGCGACGAGCGGCAGGTGGTCGGAGGCGACCCGGGCGAGCCGGCCGCCGAGCGGGCGCACGGCCCGCACCGCGATGCCGCGGCTGACGAAGACGTGGTCGATGCGCAGGAGCGGCAACCGGGCCGGGAAGGTCGGCCGCAACCAGGCGCCGCGCCCTTGCGCGTCCGGCAGCCGGGCGGCGAGGCGGCGATGGACGCTGGATCCCGGCAGGGCGTTGAAGTCGCCGAGCAGCACCACCGGGTCGCGGCAGGCCGGATCGCCGAGGAAGGCGGGCCCGAGCAGCGCCTCGGCCTGCGCCCGCCGCTCGTGCCGATGAAGACCGAGATGCGTCGTGACGACCTGCACCTCGGCGCCGCCGGCAGTGACGGCAGCCCAGAGCGCGCCGCGGGGCTCGCATCCGGCCCGGCCCGGCAGGGCTGCCGCCCGCACCAGCCGGGAGGGGAGGGCGGTCAGGATCGCGTCGCCGTAGAGCTCCTCCATCACCCGCATCGCCGGGTGGAAGTGGGAGCGCATGCCGAGATGGGCGGCGATCGCCTGCGCCTGGTCGATCCCGCCGCTGCGGGCGCGCCCGACATCGAGCTCCTGGAGCGCCACCACGTCCGCCCGGCAGGCGGCGATCACCGCGGCGATGCGCTCCGGGTCGAGACGGCCGTCGGCGCCGAGGCAGCGGCGCACGTTGTAGGTGAGGACGCGGAGCAACCGGGCGGAGCCTTCCTGGGCGACATCTCTCCCTCAACGGCCGAGCCTGGCGGTGGTTCGGGCCCTCCCGCCGCGCTTTCCGCGACACCGCAATGTTAGAACCTGAACGGATCGAGCCGGCGCGCGTTCACTCCCGGCGCCGCAGGGATGCGACGTGCGGGATGCGACTTGCGGGATGGGACCTGGGGGATGTGACCTGGGCCGGGACGCGGTGCGAGACCCGGGGGCGAGAAACGGGGGAAGCTGGATGAGGCTCGTGGTCTTCGGCCTGACGATCAGCTCGTCCTGGGGCAACGGCCACGCGACCCTGTGGCGGGGCCTGTGCCGGGCGCTCGCGCGACGCGGCCACAGCGTGGTCTTCTACGAGCGCGACCTGCCCTTCTACGCGCCGCACCGCGACCTGACCGAGATCCCCAACGGGCGCCTCGTGCTGTTCTCCGACTGGGAGGAGATCCGGGCGCAGGCCGCCCGCGACGTGGCGGGGGCCGACGTCGCGATGGTGACCTCCTACTGCCCCGACGCGCTCGCCGCCACCGACCTCGTCCTGGAGGCTCCAGGCTTGCGGGTGTTCTACGACCTCGACACCCCCGTCACCCTCGATTCCATACGGCGCGGCCGGGCTGTGGAGTATGTCGGCCCGGAGGGGTTCTCCGGCTTCGACCTCGTGCTCAGCTATACCGGCGGCCCGGCGCTCGACGCGCTCCAAGACGAACTCGGCGCACGCCGCACGGCCCCGCTCTACGGCCATGTCGACCCGGAGGTGCACCGGCCGGCGGCAGCCCAGGCGCCCTATGCCGCCGACCTCTCCTATCTCGGCACCTACGCGGCCGACCGGCAGGCCAAGGTTCTGTCCTGCCTCGTCGAGCCGGCGCGACGGCGGCCGGACCGGCGCTTCCTGATCGGCGGGGCGCAGTACCCGCAGGATTTTCCCTGGACCGATAATATCTTCTTCGTGCGTCACCTGGCCCCGCAGGAGCACCCTTCCTTCTACGCCTCCTCGCGCCTGACCCTCAACGTCACCCGGGCGGCGATGGCCGCCATGGGCTGGTGCCCGTCGGGCCGGCTGTTCGAGGCGACCGCCTGCGGGGCCGCTTTGCTGAGCGATGCCTTCGACGGGCTCGACGCCTTCTACCGCCCCGGCGAGGAGATCCTGATCGCGGAGACGCCGGAGGCCGTGCTCGCCGCCCTCGACCGGAGCGACGCGGAGTTGCGCCGCATCGCCGAGGCCGGCCGCGCCCGCACCCTCGACCACCACACCTCCGCGCACCGGGCGGCGGAGCTGGAAGCCATCCTCGACGAAGCCCGTCACCCCGTCACGATGGAGGCGTGAGACCGCATGTGGGGTATCGTTCCGGCGGCCGGCCGCGGCAGCCGCATCCAGCCGCTCGCCTTCTCCAAGGAATTGCTGCCGGTGGGCAGCCGCCTGCGCGACGGGGCCGAGCGCCCTTGCGCGGTGAGCGAGTACATCGTCGAGCGGATGATCCGCGGCGGAGCGGACAAGATCTGCTTCGTGATCGCCCCGGGCAAGTCCGACATCGTCGAGTATTACGGCTCGGGCTACGGGCCGGCGCCGATCGCCTACGTGGTGCAGCCGCGCCCCGCGGGCCTGTGCGACGCGCTGTTTCGCGCCCTGCCGCTGATCGCCCCCGACGAGCCGGTGCTGGTGGGCCTGCCCGACACGGTGTGGTTCCCGGATGACGGCTTGGCGCGCCTGCCGGCCGACGGCCTGTCCTTCCTGCTCTTCCCGGTCGAGCGGCCGGAGCTGTTCGACGCCGTGGTGCTCGACGGCGACGCGGTGCGGGAGATCCAGGTGAAACGCCGGGACGCCACCTCGTCCTGGGTCTGGGGCGCGTTCAAGCTCACCGGCCGCATCCTCGCCGAGCTGCACGCCCTCTGGCAGGCGCGGCAATGCCGCGACGAGTATCTCGGCACCCTCGTCAATGCCTGGCTCGAGGCCGGCGGCCGGGCGACGGGCCTGCGTGCCGGCAGCGCCTACGT
>JAEWKL010000929.1 GCA_023386115.1 Pseudomonadota bacterium | reverse complement strand
TTCGAACGGATCCGTTCGAAGGCGCGGCGGTATAAGAGCGCGATCCTGGAGCCCTCCTTCGCCCCGCGCCGCAAGCATCTCGTTCCGCTCGTGCGCGGCCTAAGCAGAGTTGCACGGGGCAACTCTGCTTAGATCCTTGTTTTTGCTTCATTTTCGCCGCCGAACCGGTGACCACTTCGGCGAATGATGCTTAGCGACGGCTGTGGCCTGGGCACTCGGCGGCATCGCGCTCCTGAGGACCCTCGTGCTCTCGAATGCGGGAAGCGGCTTGCGCGACCTCGTCGGAGCGCGAGGTGCGCTCGGCGAGCACGGGGCCCGCTGCCCCCTCCGCCCCCCTCACCATCGACGTTTCAGGGACGCGCAACGACGCTCCACGCGGCCCGGCTCCCTCATGCGGACGCGGCGCGACCCGACATCCTGCGGCCGTGCATTGACCTATCTCAAACCTGCCAAGCCGGTCCTCTCCTACCATGCCGATCACGACGGTCGCGGGCGACAGGCTGCATCGTCATCCGCCGCGCTCCGCGACCGGCCCACCCGTTCGAGGGAGGCCGCCATGGACATCCGCAAATGCGCCGCCGAGGGGATCGGCACCTTCTGGCTCACCTTCGCCGGCTGCGGCAGCGCCGTCATCGCCGCCGGTTTTCCGCAGGTCGGGATCGGCTTTGTCGGCGTCGCGCTCGCTTTCGGCCTCACCGTCGTCACCATGGCCTACGCCATCGGCCACATCTCCGGCTGCCACCTCAACCCGGCGGTGACCTGCGGCCTCGCGGCCGGAGGCCGGTTTCCCGCCCACGACATCGCGCCCTACGTGGTTTCGCAAGTCGCCGGCGGCCTCGTCGCGGCGGCTTTGCTCTACGCCATCGCAGTGGGGGCACCCGGCTTCGACCTCGCCAAGGGGTTTGCGGCCAACGGCTACGGCGAGCACTCGCCCGGGCAGTATTCCCTGATGTCGTGCCTCCTTGCCGAGGTGGTGCTGACCATGATGTTCCTGTTCGTCATCATGGGGGCGACCCACGGCAAGGCGCCGGTCGGCTTCGCGCCGCTGGCGATCGGGCTCTGCCTGACCCTCGTCCACCTCGTCGGCATCCCGATCACCAACCTCTCGGTCAACCCGGCCCGCTCGACCGGCCCGGCCGTGTTCGTGGGTGGATGGGCACTCGCGCAGCTCTGGCTGTTCTGGGTCGCGCCGATCGTTGGCGGGGTCCTCGGCGGCGTCCTGTATCGCGCGATGAGCGAGGAGCCCCCGGTTCAGGTCGCCGGGATGGCGCCGCCCGCCCCGGCGGAGTGACAGCCGGTCGAGCACGACCGAGATCACCGATGCCGAGGAGCGAGCGATGTCGCGCGCGACCCATCCCGACCGCCCCGGTACGCCGGCAGGGGAGGACATGGTCCGCGAGGAGATGGTCTTCCTGCCGGGCGCGACCTTCCGCATGGGCTCGGATCGTCACGACCCCGAGGAGGCGCCAGTCCACCGCGTCACTGTCGACGGCTTCTGGATCGACCGGACGCCGGTCACGAACGCCCGCTTCCGCGCCTTCGTGCGGGCGACGGGCCACGTCACGCTCGCCGAGCGGGCGCTGCGCGCCGGCCAGATCATCCGCCGGCTGCGCGACTTCGTCGCCCGGGGCGAGACCGAGCGGCGCGTCGAGCCGGTCGTGCGGCTGATCGAGGATGCCTGCGCGCTCGCCATGGTCGGCGCCCGCGAGCAGGGCGTCGTCCTGCATCTCGCGCTCGACCGCCGGGTCGGCTCGGTCCTCGCCGACCGGGTGCAGATCCAGCAGGTCCTGATCAACCTGATCCGCAACGCCCGCGAGGCCATGGCGCAGGGCCCGCGCCGTGAACTCGGCATTGCTACGCGGCTCCTCACCCCTGACAGGGTCGAGATCGCCGTCTCGGATATGGGGCCCGGGATTGCCGACGAGGTGGTTGAGCGCCTGTTCCAGCCCTTCGTCAGCACCAAGCCGGGCGGCATGGGCCTCGGGCTCTCGATCTGCCGCACCATCAGCGAGGCACATGGCGGGCGGCTGGAGGTCGAGCGCAACGAGGCCGGTGGCGCGACCTTCCGGCTGACCTTGCCGGCGGTGCGGCAAGTTGAGCCGGACCATGGGGGACCGGGCCAAGGGGTGCGCCATGGGGCTTGAGCTGGTGCACGTGGTGGACGACGGCCCCGCCATGCGGGACTCTCTCGCTTTCCTGCTCGGGACCGCCGGCTTCGCCGTGCGCCTCTACGAGAGTGGGACCGACCTGCTGGAGCGTCTCGCGACACTGGTCACGGGCTGTGTCCTGACCGACATCCGCATGCCCGGCATCAATGCCTCGACCTCATCCGCCGCCTGCGCGAGGCCGGATCCATGGTATCCATCGTGGTGATCCCGGGAGGGCAGGACCCGCTTTCCCCGCTCCGGCTGGAGGCCAAGCCTGACGGGCGCCGGGCCGGGCGCCTTGATCCGGCGCAATCCGATCGCGGCGTTGCGCGCAGCGAAGCGACGACGAGTTCGCATCCATCGAGTACCGCCGGCCTGTCTGCGTTATGTCGCTTGAGATTGCAGTGGCCCCGACAGCCCTCATCCCGAGGGCATTTGCCTCGATACCATCGGCTTTTCGACCGCGAATGACCGTCCGCGGCTCGGCCATCCCGAACGGAGTCACCTGACGGAGATCGGTCAGGATGGAGAATTTGTCCGAGATCAACGCGGGGATACGTTGAGACACACAATCTCCCGGCGCACCATCGAGGCCGGTCATGCCACACCACCTCATCCGCAAGCTCGATCACTGCGTCGGCCTCTCGGCGAACGACAGGGAGTTGCTGCGGCGGCTCATCCGAGACGTTGCGTGGTTCCGTGTCGATCAGGACATGATGGAGGAGGGCGCCGCGCTCCGGCAGGTCAGCGTGATCCTCGAAGGGTGGGCTTGCTGCTACAAACAGCTCGAGGACGGACGCCGGCAGATCATCGCCTACCTGATCCCCGGCGATGTGTGCAGCACGCCCCTCGTCTTTCCGAACGTCATCAATTATTCGGTCCGGGCACTGACGTCCGTCCGCGTTGCGAGAATCGACGGGGAGGACGTTCTGGCGGCGATGGAGAGGTCGCCTGCCATCGCGCGCGCATTCTGGCTCGACATGCTCGCCACTGCCGCCATCCAGCGGGAATGGACGGCGAATGTCGGTCTGCGCACGGCCCGGGAGCGCGTTGCCCATCTGCTCTGCGAGATCATCACCCGCATGCGTGCGGCCGGACTTGCTGATCAGAATAGCTGTACTCTTCCGCTGACGCAGGAGGAGATCGGCGAGACGGTCGGCCTGTCGACCGTCCACGTGAACCGCACCTTGCAGGAGTTGCGCACCTCGGGCCTGATCACGTTGAAACGTCAGCAGCTCATCATTCCCGATTTCTCCGCCCTGCGGAGCGTTGCCCAGTTCGACGGCAGCTACCTGTGCCGCGCCCGACCGGAGGACGACGCGAGCCCTGAGCCGGCCCCGCAGCTCTTCGCGGCCGCGACAGTCAGCTCTGCCGTTGGGGAGTGATCGTCGCGGGCCACTGAGACCGACCGGGCGAATGCCGAGAGGCCACGACCCGTTCCGCGCCCTGTCGCCCGGCGCCGGCCCGATGGAAAACAACGTGCAACGCGGGGCGAGGCTTCCGGGGGTGGGGCCTGTCGCGGCTTCGCTGTTCGCGCCTACGTAATAACCCTTAAGCAGATCCTCTTAAGCGCCTGGCCGGAATTTCCGCAGGACAATATTCCGACCACTCTCGCCCTCGTTCGACGAGATGAGGAGCGGAATGATGTCGCGAGAGATGGTCCTGCCCCCTGCCTCACGTGCGGTCGTGGGCTTCCGCGCGTCGGTGACGGCCGGCGACGGCGCCGGCCTCTTCGCCGCCTGCCCCGAACTCATCGGCACACCTGCCGCTTACGACCGCGAGGAGGAGATCTTCGGCGAGGGCGAGGAGGCCGAGAGCGTCTACCGGGTGGTGCAGGGCGCCGTCCGCACCCACAAGGTACTGAGCGACGGCCGGCGCCAGATCACCGGCTTTCACCTGCCTGGCGACCTGTTCGGCTTCGAGCCGGGCGAGGCTCACCGGCACACCGCCGAGGCCCTGTCCGGCACCCGGGTCATGATCTTCAAGCGGCGCCAGATCGAGCGGATCGCCACCCATCGGGCGGAGGTCGCCTGCCAGCTCTGGAGTCTGGCGACCCGCTCCCTCCGCCAGGCGCAAGACCACATGCTGCTGCTCGGGCGGCGCTCGGCGCTGGAGCGCGTCGCCGCCTTCCTGCTCGACGTCGACCTGCGGCTGGGCGGGGCCGGCACCTTCGACCTTCCCATGACCCGCCGCGACATCGCCGACTATCTCGGGCTGACCATCGAGACCGTCTCACGCACCATCTCCCAGCTGGAAGCCGAGGGGGCACTCCTGCGCACCGGCGGACGCAAAGTCAGCCTGCGCCGTGGCCGGATGCATCGGCTCGTCGAGGATTGAGCGGCCCAGCCGTCACACGGACGAAACGAGAGGGGAGGTTGCCATGACGACGTTCGACGAACGCGAGCAGGCCTTCGAGCGGCAGTTCGTGCACGAGGAAGACAGGCGCTTCCAGGAGCGCGCCCGGCGCAACCGGCTCCTGGCGCGCTGGGCCTGCGAGCGGATGGCGCTCGGCCCCGACGCGGCCTCGCACTTCACCGATACCTTCGTCGCCCAGACCGTCCCCCTCGACGACGAAGCGCTCCTGGCGCGCCTGGCTGTGGAACTCGCGGCGGCGGGGACCGACGAGCCGGTCTCCGTGCTGCGCCGGGAGATGCAGCGTTGCGCCGGGCTCGCCCGGGCGGAGAGCCGTGTCGGCTTTGCGCTGGATCAAGGCTCGTCCCCGTAGCCCGCCCAAGATCTCCACGAAGGTGGTCATCTCCACGAAGGTGGTCATCTCCACGAAGGTGGTCGAATGATCGGGAGCCATGCCATGACCGACAAGGATCTGCGCCGCGACGTCCTCGACGAGCTCGACTTCGACCCCAGCCTCGACGCGGCCGAGATCGGCGTCGCCGTCTCGGAGGGCGTCGTCACCCTGACCGGCCATGTCGGCAGCTACGCCGAGCAGGTCGCGGCCGAGCGCGCGGTGCGCCGCGTGAAGGGCGTGCGCGCCATCGCCCAGGAGATCGAGGTCCGCTTCCCGCAGGCCAAGACGGTGATGGACGACCAGATCGCCGCGCGGGCGCTGGCGATCATCGACTGGTCGGTGCACCTGCCGAAGGACGCCATTCAGGTCCGGGTCGCCAAGGGCTGGATCACGCTGACCGGCGCCGTGCCCTGGCAGTATCAGATGGCCGGCGCAGAGGCGGCGGTGCGCAAGCTGTCCGGCGTCGTCGGGGTGTCGAACCTGATCGAGGTCCGGCCGGAGGTCCGTCCCGGCGCGGTCCGGAGCAAGATCCTGGAGGCCTTCCGGCGCCACGCCCTGCTCGATGCGGA
>JAEWKL010000629.1 GCA_023386115.1 Pseudomonadota bacterium | reverse complement strand
CGTCACGAGGTTCCCGATGCCCGATGAAGCCGAGTCGGCCGTCCCCGAGCGCAAGCGCGGTGCCGGGGCGAAGATCGTCTACGACCTCCTGCGGGACGAGATCCTCAGCCTGAGCCTCGCGCCCGGCAGCCCAATCGACGAGGTGCAGCTCTCCGAGCGCTTCGGCATGTCGCGCACCCCGATCCGGGAGGCGCTGGTGCGGCTGGGGGAGGAGGGGCTGGTGAGCACCCTGCCCAACCGCTCGACCATGGTCGCGGCGATCGATTTCCTCAACCTGCCCGCCTATTTCGACGCGCTCACGCTGATGTACCGGGTGACGTCGCGGCTCGCGGCCCAGCAGCACCGGGCGAACGACCTGCGCCAGATCGAGGCGCTCCACCAGGACTTCTCCGAGGCCGTCGCCGCGCAGGACGCCCTGGCGATGATCGCCACCAACGCCGCCTTCCACACCGCCATCGCCGAGGCCGGGCACAATCCGTATTACACGAGCCTGTCGAAGCGGCTCCTCGCCGACGGCCGCCGCATCCTGCGCCTCTATTACGATTCCTATGACGACAAGCTGCCCCAGCTCTTCGTTGACGAGCATGCCCGGCTGATCCGCGCCATCGCCGGCCGGGATGCCGAGACCGCCGACCGCGTCGCGGAGGCCGATGCGAAGCAGATCATCCAGCAAATTCAAAAACTTCTGACCCGCAGCAGCGGGTCGGCCATTCCCCTGTAGGCGACCTGCGGATTTCATGTCGACAAGAAGTGTGCAGTGAGCCATAAGCTGGCCCCGTTCGCGACGAGCCAACGAGGGTGGAGGAGCACGCGATGGACAACCCCATTTTCTCCGGTGTCATCCCGGCGCTGATGACCCCGTGCCGGGACGATCTCACCCCTGACATCGACGCCCTGGTGCGCATGGGCCGGCACCTGATCGCCGAGGGGATGTCCGCGGTGGTCTATTGCGGCTCCATGGGCGACTGGCCCCTCCTCACCGATGCGCAGCGCATGGAGGGCGTGGAGCGCCTGGCCCAGGCCGGCGTGCCGGTGATCGTCGGCACCGGCGCGGTGAACACCGCCTCGGCCGTGGCCCATGCCGCCCATGCGGCGAAGGTGGGGGCCAAGGGGCTGATGGTGATCCCGCGGGTCCTGTCGCGCGGGACGTCGATCGCGGCGCAGCGCGAGCACTTCAAGGCGATCCTCGCCGCCGCACCCGACCTGCCGGCGGTGATCTACAACAGCCCGTATTACGGCTTCGCCACCCGCGCCGACCTGTTCTTCGCCCTGCGCCACGAGCACCCGAACCTCGTCGGCTTCAAGGAGTTCGGCGGCCCGGAGGACCTGCGCTACGCGGCGGAGAACATCACCTCCCGCGACGACGAGGTCTCGCTGATGATCGGCGTCGACACGGCGGTGGTCCACGGCTTCGTCAATTGCGGGGCGACGGGGGCGATCACCGGCATCGGCAACGTCCTGCCGCGGGAGGTGCTCCATCTCTGCGCGCTCGCGCAGGCCGCCGCGCAGGGCGACGCGGTCGCAAGGCGGCGGGCGGGCGAGCTGGAGGCGGCCCTCGCCGTCCTCTCCTCCTTCGACGAGGGGCCGGACCTCGTGCTCTACTTCAAGCACATGATGGTGCTGAAGGGTCATCCCGAGTATCGCCGCCACTTCAACCCGACCGACGCCCTGAGCGACAGCCAGCGGGGCTATGTCGAGGCGCAGCTGCGCCTCTTCGAGACGTGGTACGCCCAGTGGAACCACGAGGCTGTGGCGACGCAGGCCGCCGCGGCCTGACCGGGCGGAGCGCTCCTCCGTCCCGAGGGAGGACCCGTTCCCTCGGACCGGGAGAGCGATCCCCTCCGCGAGGGGGCGATCGGGATGCCCGGCTTGGGCGGCCGCCAGGACGAAAACCTCATCAGCTTCGTCCTTGTCCGTTCGGATAAGAAGAGAGCAATTCTCCCCTCCCCCGGGCGGGTTTGCGGATTCACATATCGGGTCGTGCGCATCCCCTCTCCCCGCGGGCGGGGAGAGGGCTGTGCCCCCCGTTCAGGGGGCGCAGCGAGGCGGTGCATCGATCCCGTAGGGATCGACCCGACGGTGAGGGGGAGGTGGGAGAGGAGAACCCCGCGCCTTATCCGGCAATGTGTGAATGCATGAACACGCACGGGAGAGAGGATCCCGCGCTTTATGAATTTCTGAACAGATCAGATCGCCCGTCCGCCCGCGTCGAAGGCCCTCGGCGGCACGGCGAGACCGTGGTCGCATGGCACCGCCATTCCTGCCGTCGGGCCGTGCTGCCGCAGGGTTGCCTCGGCGAGCGGCGCCCCACCTGCGGACAACCGTCTCAAGGCTGAAGCGAGCGAAGCGATGCGCCCAAGAGTTGCGCAGTTTCTCCTTGCACACTTCTTGTATTTTTGTTTGATTGCCGCTGCGGACAGGCTGCATCATGGCGCCACCGCCAACGAATGGCCGGCTTGGGGGATGACGACAATGAAATCCAGGACGTTCGCGCTCGGGCTCATCGCGGCCACGGCCTTGTGCGGACCGGCCGCGGCCGACAAGCTCGACGACATCATCGCCTCGGGCAAGCTTCGCTGCGCCGTCGTGCTCGACTTCAAGCCAATGGGATCGCGCGACGCGCAGAACAACCCGGTCGGGTTCGACGTCGATTACTGCAATGACCTTGCCAAGGCACTCGGCGTGAAGGCGCAGATCGTCGAGACGCCGTTCCCGGAGCGGATTCCGGCGCTCATGTCCAACCGCGTCGATGTCGGCGTCGCCTCCACCTCCGACACCCTGGAGCGCGCCAAGACGGTCGGGATGAGCGTGCCCTACTTCGCCTTCGAGATGGTGGTCGCCGCCAACGACAAGGCCGGCATCACCTCGTTCGAGGGCCTGAAGGGCAAGACCGTCGGCGCTCCGGCCGGCACCTTCGAGGCCATCGCGATCGAGAAGCAGATCAAGGCCTGGGGCAAGGGCTCGTTCCGCCCCTACCAGACCCAGGCCGACGTCTACCTCGCCCTCAGCCAGGGCCAGATCGACGCCACCATCTCCCCGGCCACCGCCGTGCAGGAGACGATCCGCTCCGGCAAGTTCCCCGGCATCACCCTGGTCGGCAAGGCGCCGTTCGACATCGATTACGTCTCGCTTTTCACCAACCGCGAAGAATACGGCCTGCTGAACTACCTCAACCTGTTCATCAACCATCAGGTCCGGAGCGGCCGCTACGCCGAGCTCTACAAGAAGTGGGTCGGCACGGAGCCGCCGGTACTCACCATCCCGGGCGTCTATCGCTGATCCCACGGGTCCCCGGGCGCGCCCCGGCGAACCGATCACCGGTTCGCCGGGGCTTGCATCGGAACAAGGGCGCGGCCCTCGAGCGCCGCGATCGGGTGCGCAGAGACGACGGATGTCGACCTATCACTTTCGCTGGCAGCAGGCCCTGGCGGCCCTGCCGCAGATGCTCGACGGGGCCGCCGTCACCGTCGGCATCGCGCTCCTGTCGATGGCGATCGGCCTCGTGCTGGCGGTCGCCCTCACCCTGGCCCGGACCTCCGGGAGCCGGCTGGCGGGCGGGCTGGCCGCCGGCTGGGTCGAGGTCGCCCGCAACACGCCGGCCTTGTTCCAGATCTACATGGCGCATTTCGGCCTCGGCGCCTTCGGCCTCCATCTCTCGCCGGTCGCGGCGTTGCTCTCCGGCATCGCCTTCAACAATGCGGGCTACCTCGCCGAGAACTTCCGCGGGGCGCTGAAAGCGATCCCCGACACGCAGACCCGGGCGGCCCGCTCCCTCGGCATGTCGTCGTTCCAGGCCTTCCGCCTGATCGTCATGCCGCAGATGCTGCGCATCGCGTTCCTGCCGACGACGAACCAGATGGTCTGGGCGATCCTGATGACCTCGCTCGGGGTCACGGTCGGCATGAACTCCGATCTCGCCGGCGTCACCCAGGACCTGAACGCGAGATCCTTCCGGACCTTCGAGTTCTTCGCCATCGCGGCGGTGATCTACTACCTGATCACCAAGGCGGTCACGCTCGCGGCCCGGCTCGTCGCCTGGCGGCTGTTCAAGTCCTGAGGAGGGGCGCATGCCCACGACCGCCCTCACCCCGGCCGATCTCGCCTTCCTCGCGCAAGGGGCGGGGCTGACCCTCGCGGTCACGGCCGTCGCCGTCACCGCCGGGACGCTGCTCGGGATCGTCTGCGGCGTGCTGCGGATGCAGCTCGGCCCGATCTGGTCGGCCCCGATCGCCCTGGTGCTCGACCTGTTCCGCTCGGTGCCGCTGCTGATCCAGCTCGTGCTCGCCAACGCGGCGCAGTCGATCGCCAAGCTCGGCTGGGGACCGTTCACGACCTCCTGCGTCGTGCTCTCGCTCTACACCGCCGCCTACTGCACCGAGATCGTGCGCGGGGCGATCGCCGCCGTCCCGCCGCCGCTGCGCCGGGCCGCCCGCTCCCTCGGGATGACCTGGGGGCAGGACATGCGCTTCATCGTGGCCCCGCTCGCCGCCCGCATCGCCCTGCCGTCCTGGATCGGGCTGACCCTCGGCGTGATGAAGGATTCCGCGCTCGTGCTCTGGCTCGGCCTGATCGAGCTGCTGCGCGCCTCGCAGATCCTGGTGACGCGCCTGCAGGAACCGCTGCTCATCCTGCTGATCTGCGGCGCGATCTACTTCCTCTTGTCCTTCCCGATCGCCCGGCTCGGCGGTCGCCTCGAGAAGCGCTGGTCCGTCCCATGATCGAGATCCGGAACGTCCGCAAGGCCTTCGGCGCGCTGGAGGTGCTGAAGGGGATCGACCTCGAGGTCCGCAAGGGCGAGGTGGTGACGATCATCGGCGGCTCGGGCTCCGGCAAGTCGACGCTGCTCACCTGCATCAACGGCCTGGAGCCGATCGGCGCCGGCCGCATCCTCGTCGACGGGATCGAGGTCCATGCAAGGGGGACCGACCTCGACAGGCTGCGGCGCAAGATCGGCATCGTGTTCCAGCAATGGAACGCCTTCCCCCATCTCTCCGTGCTGGAGAACGTGATGCTCGCCCCGCGCAAGGTCCTGGGCCTGCCGCGTCGCGAGGCGGAGGCGATCGCGGTCAAGCAGCTGACCCATGTCGGCCTCGGCGACAAGCTCTCGGTCTATCCGACCCGGATGTCGGGCGGGCAGCAGCAGCGCATGGCGATCGCCCGGGCGCTGGCGATGTCGCCCGAATACATGCTGTTCGACGAGGTGACCTCGGCCCTCGACCCGATGCTGGTCAGCGAGGTACTGGACACTCTGCGGATGCTCGCCACGGAGGGCATGACGATGATCTGCGTCACCCACGAGATGAAGTTCGCCCGGGAGGTCTCCGACCGGGTCGCGTTCTTCCACAAGGGCGTGATGGCCGAGATCGCGCCGCCGGCCGACTTGTTCGACGCGCCGCAGCACCCGGAGACCCGCGCCTTCCTGAAGGCGGCGCACTGAGATGGGCGCGCCCATGGAGCAGCCGCCCGACCTGATCGTCGTCGGCGCCGGGGTGATCGGCCTGTCGGCCGCCCTCGCGGCCCGGTCGCGCGGCCTCACGGTCACGATCCTCGACCGCGAGGGGCCGGCGGCCGGGGCCTCGGCCGGCAATGCCGGCGCCTTCGCCTTCACCGACATCCTCCCCCTCGCCTCCCCGGGCATCCTGCGCAAGGCGCCGCGCTGGCTCATCGACCCGCTCGGGCCCCTCAGCGTCCCGCCGGCCCGGCTGCCGGCGGTTCTGCCCTGGATGATCCGCTTCTGGCGCGCCTGCGCACCCGACCGGGTCGCGGCCGCAACCGCGGCCCAGACGGCCCTGATGGACCTTTCCCGGGCCGAGCTGGAGCCGTTCCTGAACTTGAGCGGGACAGCCGCCATGCTGCGCAAGGAGGGCAACCTCCAGGTCTACGAGAGCGAGGCCGAGTTCGCCGCGGCTCAAGCAGGATGGGAGGCGCGGGCCCGGCACGGGATCGCGTTCGAGCACCTCGACGGCGCCGGGATGGCGGCGATCCAGCCCGGCCTGTCGCCGCGCCTCGTCAGGGGCACCTTCACCCCCGGCTGGTACTCGATCGCCGACCCGAGGGACTACACCCTCGCCCTGGCCGAGCGGCTGCGGGCCGACGGCGCCGCGATCGAGCGCGCCGAGGTGACGGCCTTGCGGCCGGACGGCGAGGCGATCGTCGTCGAGACGAGGGCCGGCCCCCCGCCGGCCGCCCGGGTGGTGCTGGCGGCGGGCGCCATCTCGCACCGCATAGCCCC
>JAEWKL010000909.1 GCA_023386115.1 Pseudomonadota bacterium | reverse complement strand
AAAGGGCCACCACAGCGCCGAGCCGGTCACCCGGCCGGCCTCGGCGCTGGCGCGGTGGCCGTGGCCGACCTCCAGCATCAGGTGCCAGTCCTCCGTCCGGTGCGGCCAGCGCACCTCGACCGAGAGGCCGTGCAACGCCGCGAGATCGGCCTCGGTCATCGGCCGGATCGTCGGGGCCGAGTGCTGCCGGCCGAGATCCGTCTGGTCGATCTGGGCGGGGTTCGTCATCGCGTCGGGTCTCCGTGCCGCGGGCCGGGTAAGAGAGGCGCCCCGGCTCTGTGACGAGAGTCGGGGCGCCGGAGGAACGGAATGGTCAGAGGCCGCCCATGTGGAACGACTTCAGCTCCAGATACTCGTCGATGCCGTAGGCCGAGCCCTCGCGGCCGAGGCCCGATTGCTTGACGCCGCCGAAGGGCGTGGCCTCCAGCGAGACCGTGCCGGTGTTGAGCCCGACCATGCCGAAGTCCAGCGCTTCGCCGACCCGCCAGGCCCGCCGGATGTCGGCGGTGTAGAAATACGAGGCGAGGCCGAACGGCGTCGCGTTCGCAACGGCGACCGCGTCCTCCTCGCGGGAGAAGCGCATCAGAGGGGCGAGCGGCCCGAACGTCTCCTCGGCGGCGAGCCGCATGCCCGTCTCCGCGCCGGTCAGCACCAGTGGCGGCACGAAGCGGCCGCGCATCGCGTCCGGATCGCCCGCTACCAGGCGGGCGCCGCGGGCGAGCGCGTCGTCGAGATGGGCCGTGACCTTGGCCACGGCCGCGTCGTTGATCAGCGGCCCGAGCGTCACGCCCGGGGTGAAGCCGTTGCCGAGGGTGAGCCCGGCGGCAGCCTCCGCGAGGCGCGCGGCGAGGCGGTCGTGGATGCCGTCCTGCACCAGGATGCGGTTGGCGCAGACGCAGGTCTGGCCGGCATTGCGGAACTTCGAGGCCATGATGCCGGCGACCGCCTGGTCGAGATCGGCATCGTCGAACACGATGAACGGCGCGTTGCCGCCGAGCTCGAGGCTGAGCCGCTTGATGGTCGGGGCCGACTGGGCCATCAGCAGCCGCCCGACCGCGGTCGAGCCGGTGAAGGACAGCTTGCGCACGGTCTCGCTGCCGGTCATCTCGGCGCCGATCGGTGTAGCCTGGCCGGTGACGACGCTGAAGACCCCCTTCGGCACCCCGGCCCGCTCCGCCAGCACCGCGAGGGCGAGGCCTGAGAACGGCGTCAGGTCGGCGGGCTTGACCACGATCGGGCAGCCGGCGGCGAAGGCCGGCGCCACCTTGCGGGTGATCATCGCGATCGGAAAATTCCACGGCGTGATCGCCGCGCAGACGCCGACCGGCTCCTTGAGCACCAGCACCCGGCGGTCGCCGGCCGGCGCGGTGAACACGTCGCCGGTGATGCGGCGCGCTTCCTCCGCGAACCACTTCACGAAGCTCGCCCCGTAGGCGACCTCGCCGCGGGCCTCGGCCAGCGGCTTGCCCTGCTCGGCGGTCATGATCGCCGCGAGGTCCTCGGCATTCTCGAGAATCAGGTCATTCCAGCGCTCGAGGATCGCGGCCCGCTCCGCCGGCGCGGTGCGGCGCCAGGCCGGTAAGGCGCCCTCTGCCGCCGCGATCGCCGCCCGGGTCTCGGCAGTCCCGCAATCCGGCACGGTGCCGAGGGTCTCGCCCGTCGCCGGGTCGGTCACCGGCAGGGCGCCGCCGGTCTCGGAAGCGCGCCACTCGCCGGCGATGAAGGCCTGGACGCGCAGGAGCGTGGGATCGCGGAGGCGGTCCTTGGTGAACATGGCTCGTCCTCGGGCAGGTCGGAGGTGGATCGGAACGCGTAGGACCGGCCGCGATCAGGCCACAGCCGGATCACGACGCGGCGGCCGTCCTCACAGGCCGAGCAGGCCCGGCAGGCCGCTCATGTCCTTGATCTCGTGGTAGCCGTAAGAGGGGTTGGCGGGCTCGTGGCCGCGGTTGACCCACACCTTGTGGGTGATGCGCATGTCGTGCGCGGTCATCAGGTCGTAGCGGAAGCTCGACGAGCAGTGCAGGATGTCCTCGGGGCCGCAGCCGAGCCGGTCGAGCATGTACTCGAAGGCCTGCATCCGGGGCTTGTAGGCCTGGGCCTCCTCGGCCGTGTAGGCGGCGTGGAACGGTGCGCCGAGCTTGGCGACGGAGTGAGGGATCAGGTCCTTCATCGAGTTCGACAGGATCACCAGGGGAAATTCCTTGGCGATCTTGGCCAGTCCCTCGACCGTATCCGGATGTGGGCCCCAGCTCGGCACCGCGGCGTAGACCGCGTCGGCGTCGCTGTCGCGGTATTCCACCCCGTTGAGCTTGCAGGTGCGGATCAGCGCGTTGGCGACCACCTCCTTGTAGGGCTTCCACGGGCCCAGCACCTCGTCGAGGCGGTAGGCCGAGAAGTCGTCCACGAAGGCACCCATGCGCTCAGGCCGCACGCGGTCGGCGTAGAGCCGGCGGGCGACGGGCGCCATCTCGAAGTCGATCAGCGTGCCGTAGCAATCGAAGGTGATGTACTTGGGCGCCAGGCGGGTCATCGGGATCTCCCTGCGGTGTTCGACCGTGGTGGAACCCTAAGGCCGGCCGGCCGCGTGCGGACGCCGATGTGGCGCCCTCCGGAGCGGTGTTCCTGCGCTTTCGCCGCCGCCGGACGGCATGTCCTGCCGGACGGGCCGCATCGGCACCCGGCCTGGCGCCTTGCGGCAGCCTCTGCCGTCACGGGCTCATCCGCCGCGACGTTCCGCCTGCCGGCACTGGCGAATTCGGCGCCTCCCGCGGAAGGAAACCCCTATCGTTCGTCCAACGGCGTCGCCCGGACGGGCGCCGCGTCCTTACGCCAGCGAGGCCTCATGACCGTCCCCCTCATCGCCTACAAGTCGGACCCGGTCCGCGGCGCCGTCTGGCACGAGATCTTCGCCCGCGAGGCGCCCGACCTGCGCCTCGTCGACTGGACGCCCGACGGCGAGGCCGCGCAGGCCCCCTATCTCGTCGCCTGGACGCCGCCGCCGGACCTTCCCCGGGCCATGCCGCGGCTGGAGGCCCTGTTCTGCATCGGTGCCGGCATCGACCACCTTCCCGTCCACGTGCTGCCGCCCTCCGTGCAGGTGGTGCGGATGGTCGATCCGAACCTCACCGCCTCGATGGTCGAATACGTCGTGATGGCGGTGCTGGCGCTCCACCGCGATCTGCCCTTCTACCGGACCGAGCAGGCCGCCGGCCGCTGGACCCCGCTTCCGGTGCGGCCTGCAACGGAGCGACGGGTCGGCCTCCTGGGACTCGGCGTGCTCGGCCAGGCAGCGGCGCGGGCCTTGAGCGGGTTCGGTTTCCCAGTCCGCGGCTGGAGCGCATCCCCGAAGTCCCTCGGCGGGATCGAGACCTTCGCGGGCGATGCAGCGCTCGGCGACTTCCTGTCCGGCATTGACATCCTGGTCTGCCTGCTGCCGCTCACGCCGGCGACCCGTGGCCTCTTGAACAGCGACCTGTTCGCCCGCTTGGCCCCGGGCGCCGGGCTGGTGAATGTCGGACGCGGCGGCCATGCGGTCGAGGCCGATCTGCTCGCCGCCCTCGAGGGCGGGCAACTCTCCGGCGCCGTCCTCGACGTGCTGGCGACCGAGCCACCGCAGGCCGGCCACCCGCTCCTTGCCCATCCACGCGTCATGGCGACGCCGCACGTCGCGAGCGCCACCCAGCCGGCGGGCGCTGCCCGACAGGTCATCCAGGGCGTGCGCGCGCACTTGCGCGGCGAACCGATCGCGCACGCCATCAATCGCGCGCATGGGTACTGACGCCGGCCCTTGAACGCAGGGCGAAAATATCCATCTCAGGCACAAGCCGGCCGCGGGGTCCGGGCAGTCCCCCTGCCCTCCCCGTCGCCGCGGCCGGATCCTTCGGGGTTCGGCTGAGTTGACAGGCGAGCCGGCTACCCTTAAACGACCGCTCACCGACGGGGCGCTGCGACGAACGGCTCTGCCCTCCGGGACTTCCCGAGAGACGATGAAGCAAAGGCCAGGGCAACCCGGCGCTGCTTTCT
>JAEWKL010000873.1 GCA_023386115.1 Pseudomonadota bacterium | reverse complement strand
GTCTCGAGGGTCTCGGCGCCGGTGCGGCCCGCGGCGCGCAGATGGGTGCGAACGCCGTCGATTTCGACGGCGACGTGACCACCACGGCGGCCATCGGCGCCATCCCGCTCGGCCCGCAGCAGCAGGCGATGCTCGCCGAGCTCGCCGACACCCCGCCCGGCCCGGCCTTCGACCGCACCTATGCCCGCATGCAGGTGCAGGCCCACGGCATGACCGTCGCCAGCTACCAGGCCTATGCCCAGTCGGGCCCGAACCCGGCCCTGCGGGCCTACGTCCAGCAGGCTCTGCCGGTGATGCAGCAGCACCTGGCGATGGCCCAGCGGCTGCCGGGCGCCCGTTAAGACTGCGCGCGAACGGTCGGCTTGACGGAGCGGCTGGCCGGAAGGCCCGCCGTTTCCGCCTGGGCAGCAGCGTCCCGAAAAGGTCGACCGGTGTTGATTGATCGGCAGGCCCATCGGGCCTACCTTCCCTGAGTGAGGACCCGCGGGTGGCCGCCCGCGAGCCCTCTGTCAAGCGATCCTAGCCGCTACATGAGCCCGATCGTGATGGTCAGCGACCATCCGGTCGGGCTTTTCACGATGGTGATGGTGAGTATCGGGAAGCCGATCACATCCTTCACCTCCTTCCCGGCCGTGCCTGCTCAGCCCTTGCGGGTTTCGACGGTGGCCGGCGATGTCCACCGTAAACCCCGCGCGCCACGGGGTTCTCGCAGCCGGGAAGGTGCCGCCTGACTTAAGGAAAACAGCGGGCGCCGGGCTGATTGTCTCCATCGGATCCGGCCGTTTTCGAAGCTTGGCGCGTCATCGACGCTCGCGGCTCCGCCTCAAATCTCCACCGCCCCGATCGTCTCCTCGTCGAAGGCGACGCTCTTGACGATCGCCATGACCGGCAGCCCCGGCGCCAGGGCGAGTTCGTGGACGGCGAGCCGCGTCACCTCGGCGATCAGGCTCGCATCGCCGCAGGCGATCTCGACCCGTGCATGGGGTCCGGCGCCCGGAGTCACGGCCGTGACGGTGCCGGAGAGGACGTTGCGGGCACTCAAGGAGCGCGGCGCCTCGCGCGCCACCAGCACGTCGCGGGCCCGCACCCGCACCCGCACGCCGGCCCCGACCGGAAGCTCCAGGCGCGGCACCGTCAGGCGGCCGGGCGGGCCGTCGAGGCGGGTGAGGCCGAAGGCGTCGTCATGGGCGGTGATCCGCAGGTGCAGGAGGGCGCCGGTCTCCCCGGTCTCGCGACCCGGGAAGAGGGCGCCCCGGCGCAGGATCTCGGCGGCGGAGCCGCAGGCCGCGACCTTGCCCGGGTCCAGCACCACCACCGTGTCGGCGAGGCGCGCCACCTCGGCCACCGCGTGGCTGACATAGACGATCGGCACCCGCGCCTCGTCGCGCAGGCGCGCCACGTAGGGCAGGATCTCGGCCTTGCGCGCCTCGTCGAGGGCCGAGAGCGGCTCGTCCATCAGGAGGAGCCGCGGGCGGGCGAGCAGCGCCCGGCCGATCGCCACCCGCTGGCGCTCGCCGCCCGACAGCCCCGCCGGCCGCCGGTCGAGCAGGCTGCCGATGCCGAGGAGATCGGCCACCGCGTCCAGGTTCGGACCTCCCGAGCGGTCACGGACGAACCAGCGCCCGAACAGCAGGTTCTGGCGCACGCTCAGATGCGGCAGGAGCCGCGCCTCCTGGAACACGTAGCCGATGCGGCGCCGATGCACCGGCACCCGCAGGCGGCGTTCCGTGTCGAGGAGGGTGACGCCGTCGACCACCACCCGCCCGTGATCGGGCCGCAGGAGCCCGGCGATCACGTCGACGAGGGTCGACTTGCCGGAGCCGGAGCGGCCGAACAGGGCGGTGACCCGCCCCTCCGCCGTGAAGGCCGCGTCGAGCGCGAAGGCGCCGCGGGTGTGCCGGATCGCGACCTCGATCATGCCGGGAGCCCGATCACGCCCCGAGCCGCTTCCGCGCGCGCCGGGCCAGCCACTCCGAGGCGAGGAGTGCCGCCATCGACAGCGCAACCGAGACCAGGGTGAGGCGCAGCGCCCCCGCCTGGCCCCCCGGCACCTGGGTGAGGGTGTAGATCGCGGACGGGAGGGTCTGGGTCTCGCCCGGGATGTTCGACACGAAGGTGATGGTGGCGCCGAACTCCCCCATCGCCTTGGCGAAGGCCAGGACCGCCCCGGCCAGGATGCCCGGCAGGGAAAGCGGCAGGGTGACGACGAGGAAGACCGCCACCGGCGAGGCCCCGAGCGTGCCGGCGGCCTGTTCGAGCTTGCGGTCGACCGCCTCGAGGGAGAGCCGCATCGCCCGCACCATCAGCGGAAAGCCCATCACCGCGCAGGCGAGCGCCGCCCCGGTCCAGCGGAACGAGAACACGATGCCGATCTCGGCGAGAGCCGCCCCGAACCACCCCCTTCGCCCGAAGGCGAGGAGCAGGAGGTAGCCGGTCACCACCGGCGGCAGGATCAGCGGCAGGTGGACCAGCCCGTCGAGGAGGGCTCGGCCACGGAACTCCCGGCGGGCGAGGAGATACGCGACGGCGAGCCCGGGCAGCAGGCTCGCCAGCGTCGCCACGCTCGCCACCAGCAGGCTGAGCCGGAGCGCGCTCCACTCGTCGGGGGTGAGGAACAGGGCGGAGTCTTCCCGGGAAACCGATCCCGCACCATGGCGGATCGGCGCCCGGAGTCCAGGCCCCACGCGACAACGCTGGGTTTCGAAGCGGGACGATTGATCCGCGCCGGTATCTGGGGCCTGTGGTGTCATCCCACCCCGCTCCTCGGAGGCCCGGATGATCACCTTCTACTTCAACGGTTCGCCCAACCCGACCAAGGTCGCGCTCTTCCTGGAGGAGGCGGGACTGCCTTACGAGCCGGTGGCCGTCGACACCCGCAAGGGCGAGCAGTTCGCGCCTGACTTCGTCAAGCTCAACCCGAACGGCAAGGTGCCGGTGATCGTCGACGACGGCACGGTGGTGTTCGATTCGAACGCGATCCTGCTCTATCTCGCCGAGAAGACCGGCCGCTTCCTAGCCCCGGCCCATGAGCGCGGCGCGCTCCTGTCCTGGCTGATGTTCGTGGCGACCGGCATCGGGCCGTTCTCGGGCCAGGCGGTGCATTTCCGCCACTTCGCCCCGGAGAAGGTGGCTTACGCCCACGACCGCTACCAGTTCGAGGTGAGGCGCCACTACGGCGTCCTCGAGCAGCACCTCGCCGGGCGCGAGTGGATGGTGGGCGACGCCTACGGGATCGTCGACATGGCGGTCTGGGGCTGGGCCCGAATGCTGCCCTTCGTGCTGGGCGAGGGCGCCTTCGAGGCGTTCCCGAACCTGAAGCGCCACCATGACGCGATCGCTGCCCGCCCCGCCGCCGCCAAGGCCGTCGCCTTGAAGGACCGCTTCACCTTCAAGGCCGAGATGGACGCCGAGGCGCGCGGGCACATGTTCAAGCATCTGACGCCGGCGGCGTAAGAGCCGGTTCCGAGCGACCGACGACGCCATCCAGGGGGCCGCCGCAGGGCGACTTCCCTGGATTCGCTCACTGCGGGACCCAGACGGGGATCGGGGAACCAAGCCATGTCGACGCTCCCGCGCGAGGGTGGTGCTGGAACGAACAGCGCGACCCTGCAATCGTACGAAGACCGGACAGCCGCCTATATCGACGGGACCTCGCAGGTCGTCGCCGGAGCGTCGAAGGCCTGGATCGACGCGGCCCTCGACGGCCTGCCGGCCGATGCCAGGATCCTCGAACTCGGCAGCGCCTTCGGCCGCGACGCGGCCTACATCGCCGCGCGCGGCTTCGCCGTCGGCTGCACGGACGCGGTGCCGAGCTTCATCAGCCACCTTCGCGACAAGGGCTTTCCGGCCCGCCGCCTCAACGTGCTCACCGATCCGATCGAGGGCCGCTACGACCTCATCCTCGCCAACGCCGTCCTGCTGCATTTCGACAGGCGCGAATTCGTCGTCGTGCTGGAGAAGCTGGCCCGCGCCGCGGCGCGTGGCGGACGGATCGCGTTCAGCCTGAAGCGGGGAATCGGCGAAACGTGGTCGACCGACAAGCTCGGTGCACCCCGGTACTTCTGCTACTGGGAGCCGGACGCGCTGAAGCCGATCCTGGACAGGGTCGGTTTCGCGCGATGGACGGTCGACGAGGCCCAGACCGACCGCGCGCATGCCGCGTGGCTCTACGTCATCGCGACGGTGCCGTGACGGCGGGCCGTCGGGACGCTCCAAGAAGCATCGAACGGCCGACAGGCCATCAGGAGGAACACGCCATGCGATCGTTCGACAACCCGTTCAAGCGCGGCCTCGCCGAGGGTCGGCGGCAGGCGGGCCTGTGGATGACCACCGGCTCGCCCGGCGTCACCGAGCTCGCCGCCGGCGCCGGCTTCGCCTGGATGCTGATCGACATGGAGCATTCGCCCAACGACCTCATCCAGGTCGTCGACCACCTGCGGGCGGCCGAGGGCGGCACCGCCGAGCCGATGGTGCGGGTGCCGTGGAACGAGCCGGTCATGGTCAAGCGCCTGCTCGACCAGGGCGCCCGCTCGCTGATGTTCCCCTTCGTGCAGAGCGCCGAGGAGGCGCGCCGGGCGGTCGCGGCGACGCGCTACCCGCCGCACGGCCTCCGGGGCTTCGCCGGCACCTCCCGGGCCACCGGCTACGGGTTGCGGCCGGATTACCATGCCCGCTCGGCTGACGAGGTCTGCGTCGTGGTGCAGGTGGAAACGAAGGAGGCGCTGGAGGCCGCCGGCGAGATCGCCGCGGTCGAGGGCGTCGACGGCGTGTTCATCGGCCCGAACGACCTCGCCGCCAGCATGGGCCATCTCGGCCAGCCCGGCGCGGCCCCGGTCCGCGAGGCGATCGCGGCGGCCCTGCCGCGGATCCGTGGTGCCGGCAAGGCCGCCGGCCTGCTCAACTTCAACGAGGCCAGCGCCAAGGCCGACTTCGAGGCCGGGTTCGGCTTCGTGGCGGTGGCCGGCGACGCCTTCCTCCTCGCCCGCGAGACGCAGCGGGTGGCGAAGCTCTTCAACCCCTGAAACCCCGCTCCGGAGGAGGGCCGATGGCCGACCTGTCGTTCCAGCACCGCTTCGAGCCCGCCGCCGATCCGGGCGCGGTGCCCCTCCTGCTCCTGCACGGCACCGGGGGCGACGAGAACGACCTCGTGCCCCTCGGGCGGGCGCTCTCGCCGGGGGCGGCCCTGCTCTCACCCCGGGGCCAGGTGCTGGAGGGCGGCGCGCCGCGATTCTTCCGCCGTCTCGCCGAGGGCGTGTTCGACGAGGCCGACCTGGTGCGCCGGGCCGGCGACCTCGCCGGCTTCGTCACGGCGGCCCGGGCGGAATACGGCCTCGCCGCGCCCCTGGCCGTCGGCTTCTCGAACGGGGCCAACATCGCCGCCGCCCTGATGCTGCTGCATCC
>JAEWKL010000828.1 GCA_023386115.1 Pseudomonadota bacterium | reverse complement strand
GCGCAGGCGAGAGCGCCGAGCGCGGCCCGGGCCACGCCCGTTGTCGAGAAGCGGGTCATGGCGGAGCGTCCCGGAATCGTGGCAGGCGGGATTACAGGGAGAACGAGGTGCCGCAGCCGCAGGAGGCGGTGGCCTGCGGGTTCTCGATCTTGAAGGACTGGCCGATCAGGTCGTTGACGAAGTCGATCGTCGCGCCCTCCATGTACGGGAGGGAGGTGGGATCGACCAGCACCGTGGCGCCGTCCCGCTCCACCGCCAGGTCGTCCGCGGCGCGGTCCTTGGCGATATCGAAGGCGTACTGGAACCCGGAGCAGCCGCCGCCATTCACGCTGATGCGCAGCATCGAGCCCGGGGGCTCGGCGCCCATGATCTCGTTGATGCGGCGGGCGGCGCGGGACGTCAGGGTGATCGGGGTCATCGACGGCTTCTCGGGTGGGGGTCCGACGTGCGATGGCAACATAAGAATGGACGGCCTGCGCCGCAACAGCGGCGCATGATCAGGTAGGGGTTGCCATGCGCCCGCGGCAGCGGCGCATGGGTGGCGATGAGGGCTGCGACGTGAGACGGACAGGCGAGCGCTGGCGGGCCCCCTACGGCAGCGATCCGTACGGGTCGCGCGGGCGGCTGATTCCGGAAAGCCCCTCGCCGACCCGCACCGATTTCCAGCGCGACCGCGACCGGATCGTGCATTCGGCGGCCTTCCGGCGCCTCAAGCACAAGACCCAGGTTTTCGTCCACCACGAGGGCGACCATTACCGCACCCGCCTGACCCACACCCTGGAGGTGAGCCAGATCGCGCGGGCGCTCGCCCGGGCGCTCGGCCTCGACGAGGACTTGGCCGAGGCCCTGGCGCTCGCCCACGACCTCGGCCACACCCCCTTCGGCCATACCGGCGAGGACGCCCTGCACGCCTGCATGGCCGAGCATGGCGGCTTCGACCACAACGCCCAGGCCCTGCGGCTGGTGACCCGGCTGGAGCGGCGCTACGCCACCTTCGACGGGCTCAACCTGACCTGGGAGACGCTGGAGGGGCTGGTCAAGCACAACGGCCCGCTCCTGACCCGGGACGGCCGGCCGACGCCGCATTACGCGAAAGCCGGCATCCCGGTGGCGATCACCGAGTATAACGCTCAGAACGACCTGGAGCTCGCGACCTTCGCCGGTCCCGAGGCCCAGGTGGCGGCCCTGGCCGACGACATCGCCTACGACGCCCACGACCTCGACGACGGCTTGCGGGCCGATCTCTTCGCCCTCGACGACCTGAAGGAGGTGCCGTTCCTCGCCGGCCTCCTCGCCGAGATCCGGAGCACCTATCCGGGCCTCGAGCGCTCGCGGGTGGTGCACGAGCTCGCCCGCCGGGTCATCACCCGCTTCGTCGAGGACGTGATCGCCGAGGCCGAGCGACGCCTCGCCCGGCTCCAGCCCGCCGACGCCGCCGCGATCCGCCACGCCGCCGACCCGGGCGGCGCCTTCTCGGAGGCGATGGCGGCGGCCGACCGGGACATCAAGACCTTCCTGTTCGCCCGGATGTACCGGCATCCCGGCGTGATGGCGGTGCGCCGGCGCGCCGCCTCGCTCGTCGAGGACCTGTTCTCCGCCTTCCGGTGCGACCCGACCCGGATGCCCGAGGAGTGGAGCGCCGGCCTCTCCGGGCCTGACGATCCCCGCACGCCGCGCCGCGTCGCCGACTTCATCGCCGGCATGACCGACAATTACGCGGTGAGCCAGCACCGCCGGTTGTTTCCCGAGACGCCGGACCTGCACTGGGTGATCTGGCCGGGGTCGGAGGGGTGAGCGGGAGACGGTCACCGCTTGGTGCACCGCTGGGTGAGCGCGACGCCTCCTCAGCGCCGTCCTTCCGAGGTGCGTCGCGGAGCCCGGAATGACCGGGAGGGTGTCACCGCCGTCGAGAGATCCTCACGGTGTCGCGATCACCTTCTGCAAACAGACCGCCTCGGTGTCGCGATAGCCGAGGTGGTCATAGAAGCCGAGCACCCCGGCATTGTCCCGGCGCACCAGCAGCTGCACCTTCCAGACGCCGCGCGCCGCGAGCCAGGCTTCGCCCGCCTCGACCATCCGCCGCCCGAGCCCGCTGCCCTGCTGTCCGGGCGCCACCGCGACGTAGTAGAGCCAGCCCCGATGTCCGTCCTCGCCGGCCATCGCGCTCGCGACGACGCGGCCCTCGACCTCCGCCACCAGCACGGTGCCGTGGTCGCCGCGCCGGGCGAAGGCGATGTCGGTCGCGGGATCGTTCCAGGGCCGCGCCACCCCGGCCTCGTGCCACAGGGCGATGACCGCGGGCACGTCGGCATCCTCGATCTCGCGGATCGTCGGCATCATGTCGGGCGCTCGTCCTTGCTGCACCAGGCTGCACCAGCGCCCCGGGTCCGCCCGGCGGCGCGACGCAAGCCGCTACACCATCGACGGGGTCTCCGGAATGCCTCAACCGAGCGTGAGGACGCGATCGGAGCCGTATCGGAGGATCAACCACCCGGCGCCCTGGAACCACGGCCAGGACGATGCGGCTTCGGCCCCAACGACGGTGGATCGCGATGAGACCTCAGGCAGAACGGGTCGTCCGACAGTCGGGATCGAGACTGTGCGCCAGTATGTAAGAGGAAGATTGTCTGGCGGAGAGAGAGGGATTCGAACCCTCGATACGGTTGCCCGTATACACGCGTTCCAGGCGTGCGCCTTCAACCACTCGGCCACCTCTCCGGGCCAGATCGGCGGGGCGGATCAGCGCCCGTGCCGGTCAGGTGCCGTCCTCTAGCGGGGCGCGAGCCGCGACGCAAGCGCGAGATCGTGCAAGAGATCGGGGAAGCGGCGAATTCCTCGTCGGGTGGAGACGGCGGCGCTGCAACCGGTGCAGGGTATCCGTCGTTTCGTCCTGCGGCGGGCGGGGGGGCGCCGGTCGGCCGGGATCGGCCGCCCGACAACAGGAGACCGCTCGTTCCGACCGCGCCGCCTCCGGGCCGGCGTCCTGGACGGGCCCGACTGGCAAGGACAGGCGACGTGGGAAACGACACCGTGAAGGCCAAGGACGGTACCCAGCACGAGCGGCCCGTGATTCTGGTGGTGGAGGACGAGGCGCTGACGATCATGGATCTCAGCGACGTGCTGGACGCGGCCGGCTACGAGGCGCTGCAATCGGCCTCGGCCGAGCGCGCCCTCACCTTGCTCACTGGACGGGCGGACATCGTGGCGCTGATCACGGATGTCGAGCTCTCCGGCAAGACGGACGGCTTCGATCTCGCCCGCAGCGCGGCGCAGATGCGGCCCGACCTGCCGATCGTCGTCGTGTCCGGGCGCAGCAAGCCCGATCCCGACCGGATGCCGGCCCATGCCCGCTTCGTCGCCCGCCCCTGCCGCGGCGACGACATCCTGGAGGTGCTCAGGACCTTGATGACGGGCTAGGCGCGGGCGAGAGCTGCTCGTGCGGCTCCGGCTCGGCCAGCCACACCTCGACCGGGGCGCAGGCCGAGCCGAAATCGAGAATCAGGTTGCGCAGCCGGCGCGCCGGGGTTCCGGGGGCGGCGGGCATCTCGACGAACTCACCGACGGCCCGCAGGACACCCTCGATCCGGTGTCGACCCAGGGTCAAGCTCACGGGCGTCCCGCTGCAGGTCTCCACGCTCTCGTCCTCCTCTCACTGTCAATCGCTTAACGCAGTGCAGCGAGGGGTGGTCCATGGTCGAGTCGATCAAGGTTACGGTCCGGTCACCGACGTGCACGAGCGACGGTTCCGCACTTCGAGGTTGAATCCATCTCGGCATGCGATCCCTCAGACGCCGCCGGCCTTGAGGGCGCGCAGCCGCATGGCACCGGTCTCGGCCGGGCTGCGGGACGGGGACAGGCGGCGCTCGATGGCGTCGAGCTGGCGGCTCTGCGCGGTCAGGAGAAGGCGCAAGGCCGCGATGCTGGCGTGCAGGTCCCGGGCATCGCTGAGCGGATCCGGGGAATGATGGTCTGTCAGACGCTGAGTCGGCATGGCCGGCATCAGGGTCGGACAGGGTTAACCAATGGTGAAGAACCCCGCCGCGCGACCGGCACGACGGGGTCGGGTGTGGCGGAGCCCCGAGCGGATCAGCTGCCGGCCCGCTCACGCAGGGCGGGGATGAACAGATCCTGCCAGCTGGCGGGCTTGGTCTTCATGATGCCGGCCCGGTGCATGAAGGTGACGAACTCCATGATGCCGTGCGGCGTCGCCGAGAACTTGCTGTCGGGATCCTCCAGGATCTGGGCGACCTCCGTCGGGCTCACCTTCACCTTCGAGGCGCGGGCGAAGATCTCGGCGGTCTCGGCCTTGTTGGTGGTGATGAAGTCGCAGGCCTCGTCGAGGGCGGCCAGGAAGGCCTGGGTCATCTTCGGGTTCGCCTCGGTGAAGCGCTTGAGCGCGAACACCACGTCGAGGGTGATGTTGCCGAAGATCTGTGAGGCCTTGAGGATCGTGCGCACCTTCGGGTCGGCGCGCTCGACCCCGGTGAAGGGCGGCGAGGCGAAGTGGGCGACGATCTCGGTCTTGCCCGAGAGGAGCGCCGCGACCGCCTCCGGGTGGGGCAGGCCGACGGTGCTGGAATCGAGCTTGGTGTAGTTCTCCGGCCCGAACTGCTTGGCCACCGCCATCTGCAGCACCACCGCGGCGAGCGAGGTCTTGATGCCGGGGATCGCGATCTTGTCCTTCGGGGTGAAGTCGGCGAGCGACTTGATCTCGGGCTTGTTGACGTTGAGGTCGAGGGCGGTTGCCGACATCCCCGAGACGCCGATCACCTCGGTCTTGGGGCTGCCGCGGCCCTTCGACCACAGGGCGAGGAAGCCGGGCGCCCCGGTGCCGGCGATGTCGAGCGAGCCGGCGATCATCGCGTCGTTGATGACGTTGCCGCCGTCGAGCGTCAGCCAGGTCACCTTGACGTCGCCGAGGCCCGCCTTGGCGGCCTGGGCCTCCAGGAACTTCTTCTCCTGCATCACGAAGAGCGGCAGGTAGAGGACGCCGTAGCCCTTGGAGATGCGAACCTCGGACACCTCGGCCCGGGCCGGGATCAGGCTCAGCGAGAGCGCCAGGGCGGCGCCGGCGGCGAGGCCGAGGAGCTTGCGTGCGAACATGGGGGTTCCTCCCGTTTCGTCGTTCTTGCCGATTCGTTGGTCTTGCGGACCCGTCTCTGCCCCCCGGACTGTCTCAGGTCCAGGGGGCGCGGCGCAGGTCCGCGTTTCAGTGCTGCATGCCCCAGCGGCGGATCGTCTTCTTCTCGATGTTGGCGAAGATCACGTTCTCGACGAAGAGGCCGATCATGATGACGGTGAACAGGCCAGCGAAGACGTTGGTGGTCTCGAGCGCGTTGCGGTTCTCGAAGATGTACCAGCCGAGGCCGCCCGAGCCCGAGGAGACGCCGAAGACCAGCTCGGCGGCGATCAGGGTGCGCCAGGCGAAGGCCCAGCCGACCTTGAGGCCGGTGAGGATCGAGGGGAAGGCCGCCGGGATCAGGATCGCCCGCACCAGGCTTAAGGAGCGCAGGCCGTAATTGAGGCCGACCATCCTGAGGGTGTTCGACACCGAGCGGAAGCCCGCATGGGTGTTGAGCGCGATCGCCCACAGAACCGAGTGGACGAGGACGAAGACCACGCTGCCCTGGCCGAGGCCGAACCAGATCAGCGCCAGGGGCAGGAGCGCGATCGCCGGCAGCGGGTTGAACATCGCGGTCAGCGTCTCGAGCAGGTCGGTGCCGATCCGCGAGCCGATGGCGAGCGTGGTCAGAAGCGCGGCGAGCGCGATGCCGACGCCGTAGCCGATGGCGAGCGTCTGGAGCGAGACCAGCGCCTTGGCGGGGATCTCGCCGCTCACGATCGCGGCGGCGAAGGCCTCGACCGTGGCCGAGAAGGTCGGGAACAGCAGCGGGTTGTCGAGCCAGCGGCCGTAGATCTCCCAGGCCGCCGCGAGGGCGGCGAGCACCACCGCCTTGCGCAGCCAGCTCTGGCGATAGGCCAGTTCGGCGAAGGACAGGCGCTGCTCGACGCTGATCGCGCCGGCGGCGGAGGTCTCGCGGACGATCTCGGGCCGCGGGGCCAGCGGGGTGGTGAGGGGGGCGAGGGTGGCGGTCACGGCGTGTCTCCCGAAGGGTCTGGCGGTCAGGCGAACAGCATGTCGTTGATGCGGGTCTCGAGGGCGCCTTGCGCGGCGGTGCCCAGTTCCGAGGCCGGCAGGCTGTTGAGCTCCGCCTTGACCTGGCCCGGATGCGGCGAGAGCAGCAGGATGCGGGTGCCGACCTTGATCGCCTCCTCGATCGAGTGGGTGACGAACAGGACCGTGAACCGGGTATCGTCCCACAGGCGCAGCAACTCGTCCTGCATCTTGCGGCGGGTCAGCGCGTCGAGGGCCGCGAAGGGCTCGTCCATCAAGAGGATGTCGGGCTCCATCGCCATGCCGCGGGCGATCGCCACGCGCTGCTTCATGCCGCCCGACAGCATGTGCGGGAAGGAATCGGCGAACTTCGCCAGCCCGACCTTCTCGATGTAGGCCATCGCCCGGTCCGCGGCTTCCACCCCGGTGGCGCGGCCCGACGCCGTGAGCGCGAAGGCGACGTTCTGCTTCACCGTCTTCCAGGGCAGGAGCTGGTCGAATTCCTGGAACACCATCATCCGGTCGGGGCCGGGCTCGGTGACCTTGCGGCCCTTGAGCTTGATCTCTCCTTCGACCGGGGTCATGTAGCCGCCGATCGCCTTGAGCAGGGTCGACTTGCCGCAGCCCGACGGTCCGAGCAGGATGTAGCGGTCTCCCGGCATCACCTCGAAATCGACCCGGTAGGTCGCGGTGACCAGGTGATCGGTGGTCTTGTACTGGAGCGTGACGCCCTCGACCTGGAGCAGCGGCTCCGGGATGAGAGTCGGGCGTGCGTTCATGGTCATCCTCCCCTTGCGTCCGTCGTCATGCCCGCTTGCCGGAGGTTGTCCTGGCCGGGCGTTGGAGCGTGGGGTAGCCTCCGAACCTGTTGCCAACCTGACAGATAGTTCCGCCTGGGACTCGAAGAGGAATTTTCGTGCGCATCCTGCTCGTCGAGGACACGCGAGACGTCGGCGAGGCCATCGCGGTACGCCTGCGCGGCCTTGGCCACGCGGTCGACTGGGAGACCGACGGCGCGGCGGCGGACGCCGTGCTCGAGGTCCAGGCCTACGACCTCGTGATCCTCGACGTGAACCTGCCGGGGCTCGACGGGTTCGCGATCCTCAAGCGCCTGCGGGCGCGCCGCGGCCCGGTGCCGGTCCTGGTGCTCACCGCCCGCTCGGAGGTCGACGACCGGGTCGGGGCCCTCGACCTCGGCGCCGACGACTACCTGGTGAAGCCGTTCGACTTTCGCGAGCTCGAGGCCCGGGTGCGGGCGCTCCTGCGCCGCAACAGCGGGCATGCCGACAACGCGCTCACCCTCGGCAACCTGCGCCTCGACCGGGAGGCGCGCAGCGCCAGCGTGGCGGGCGAGGCCCTGGAGCTGACGCGACGGGAATGGACCCTGATCGAGATCCTGGCGGCGCGGCCGGGCCGCATCTTCGCCAAGGGCGAGCTTCTGGAGCGGGTCTTCGCCTTCGAGGAGGAATCGAGCGAGAACGCCGTCGAGCAGATCGTGGCGCGCCTGCGCCGCAAGCTCACCGCTGCCGGCGCCCAGGCCGAGATCCGCACCCTGCGGGGGCTGGGCTATCAGGTCGTGTGCCCGGACTCATGATCTCCCGCAGCTCGTCCCTGTTCGCCCGCCTCGTCGCGGTGCTGGCCGTCGTCCTCGCCGTCGGGGCGGGCCTGCTGCTTCTCGCCGCCTGGGCCTCAGCTCGGCTCGCGGCGGACGAGGCCTATGACCGGCTCCTCGTCGGCGCGGCGCTCCAGATCGCCGAGACCATCGCCAGCGACGGACGCACGATCTCGGTCGATCCGCCCTTCTCGGCCTTCGAGACTCTCGCGCTCAGCCCTCGCGACCGGATCTTCTACAAGGTCGTCGATCCCGCCGACCGCCTGCTCACGGGCGATGCCGACTTGAGCGTGCCGGTCGACCGCGCGCGCCTCGCCGCCGGGCCGCTCCTCCTCGACGGGGAGCATCGCGGCCACGCGGTGCGGGCGGTGGTGGCGGGGCGCTACGTGCCGGATGCGACGCAGGCCGGCTTCGCCGCCGTGGTGGTGGCCCAGACCCGCGAGGCGCGCGGCAGCCTCGCCCGGGCGCTCACGATCAAGGCGAGCCTGATGGTGCTGGCGATGAGCGCGCTGGCGCTCGGCGCCGTCGCGGTGGCTGTGCGGGGCGCCTTGCGGCCGCTGGGCGCCATCGAGAGCGTGCTGGCGGCGCGCGGGCCCAATGACCTCCAGCCGCTGGGCCTCGCCGCCCCGCAGGAGATCCACCTGCTCGTCGCCTCGATCGACCATTTCATGGGCCGGCTCTCGGGCCACGTCGCGGTGATGAAGCGCTTCATCGCGGATGCCGCGCACCAGATCCGCACGCCGCTGACCGCGCTCGCCGCCCAGCTCGACCTCCTGTCGCACGAGACCGACGAGGACCGCCGGCGCGACCAGCTCGCCCGCATCCGTGCGCGGATCGGCGAGCTCGGCCACCTCACCAACCAGCTCCTCAACCACGCCATGGTGATCCACCGCGCCCGCTCGGCGGCCTTCGATCCGGTCGACGTGGCGGGGCTCGCCCGCCGCACGCTGATCGATGCCGTGCAGGGAGCGGGCGACCGGGACGTCGATATCGGCTACGAGGGGCCGGACGAGGCCGTGATCATCCCGGGCGACGCCATCGCGCTGCGCGAGGCCCTGGCGAACCTGATCCACAACGCCCTCAAGCACGGCGCAAGCAGCCGGCTCACCGTCCGGGTCGGGCGCGAGCGCGGCCGGGTGATGCTGGCGGTGGAGGATGACGGGCCGGGCATCCCGGCGAGCGAATGGGCCCGGGTGCGCGAGCCGTTCCAGGCCGCCACCGGCGGCACGGTCGGGTCCGGCCTCGGCCTGTCGATCGCCGCGGAGGTGGCGGCGGCGCATGGCGGCGAGCTGCGCTTCGAGAGCCACTCCGAGAAGGGGTTCTGCGTGATCCTGTCCCTGCCGGACGGGGAGGGCCGGCCGTGATCCGCCGCCTCGCCCTACTCATCGCCCTCACGCTGGCGGGGCCGGCCGCCGCCGAGGAGGCGACCCGCTTCCCGGCAAGCGAGCACGCGCGCACGACGCTCACGATCCGCTCCGCCGCCGACCTCGACGCCATGGCGCCGCTGATCCGCGACTACCAGCTGCTCTATCCGGACGTGACGGTGGTCTACCACGAGTACATCACCGCCGACCTCTTCGGCGAGGTCGCGACGTCCTGCGTTGCGGGCCGGGCGGAGCGCGACCGTGAGGCGGACGTGGTGATCTCGTCCTCGGTCGACCACCTGATCAAGCTCGCCAATGACGGCTGCGCCCGGGCGCATCGCTCGATCGAGACCGGTCGCCAGCCCGACTGGGCCGCCTGGCGCAACGAGGTGTTCGGCTTCACCACCGAGCCGGCAGTGATCGCCTACCGGCCCGACCTGGTCCCCCGCGAGGACCTGCCACGCAGCCGGGTCGAGCTGGTCGACCTGCTGCGGCGCAAGCCCGAGAACTATGCCGGGCGGATCGGCTCCTACGACATCACGCTGTCGGGGATCGGCTACCTGTTCGCCGCCTACGACGCCCGCGCGGCCGCCACCTATGGGCGCCTCGTCGAGGCGTTCGGGCGGGCGGACCTCCAGGTGCGCTGCTGCACCAGCGACCTCATCGCCGATCTCGAGGCCGGGCGCATCGCGATCGGCTACAACCTGCTCGGCTCCTATGTCTACCGGGCGATGCGGCGGGGCGCCCGACTCGGGCTGGTGGTGCCGCGGGACTACACCCTGGTCCTCGCCCGCGCGGCCATGGTGCCGGTCACCGCCCGGGCGGTGGGGGATGCCTTCGCCTTCGTCGATTACCTCCTGTCCGAGCGCGGCCAGCGGGTGTCGCGCGAGGAGGCCTTCTTCTTCGACCGCACCGGCCCGCTGCCGCCGGGGGTCGACGGCCCGCCGAGCCTGTCCGCCGCCGGCGCCTTCCGGCCGATCACGGTCGGGCCGGTGCTGCTCGCCGTGCAGGATCGGGCCAAGCGCGCCCGCTTCCTCGCCGAGTGGCGCCAGTCGATCGGGGCGGAGGCTCCGAGGGGCGACGGCAACGCCCGGACTGGAGGGCGGCGGGCGGAGGAGCCGTGACTCGCTGCAACTCCGTCGGCTCTCGGGCCGTTGATCCCACGGAGGTGCTGATCGCAATGAAGGGATCCCCGTACAGCCTGTGGCTCTCCGCCGCCAACCGGGCCGCTGGCGTCTGGATGGGACACGCCGCCAATGCGGTGCGGCGCCAGCAGCGCGCGGCCCAGACCGAATTCGGCAAGGCCGTGACGCCGAAGCCGAAACGCCGGCGCCGGACCAAGCGTCGCGCAGCCTGAGGCGGAGCCCTTCGCGGCCGCTCCGAATCGGCTTAATGTCCTCACCCTTGAGTCGGCCCGCACGAGAACGGGCCGGCCACCGGAGGAGGCAGCCATGCAGGAGACGGTGCGCATCACGGTGCGGCCCGACGGCCGCTACACGCTCTATCGCGGCGAGACCCCGCTCATCTTCGGCCTGACCCGCGAGATGGCCTTCAGCCTGGCCGAGAGCTGCGGCGTCGTCATCGAGCGGGCCTACAGCATCAACTAAGCCGATTTCGCAGAGGCGGTGGCCGGTTTCGCGGCGAAGATCTGCGATACAGCAAGAATCTAGAAAGAATCTAATACCGCCGCGCCTTCGAACGGATTCGAAGGCGCCGGCTAAGCCCGAACGGGCGTCGGCGCTGATGCGCCGGATGCCTTGGCATCGACGTGTCT
>JAEWKL010000804.1 GCA_023386115.1 Pseudomonadota bacterium | reverse complement strand
CCTCCTCCCACGCCGGCTCTGCCGCCGCTAGCGCCGCTCGAGCGGCGAGTGCGCACCGCCCTGCGCCGCGGCTCGCGCAGCGTCGATGCGTCGATCGACCTGCACGGAATGCGCCAGGCCGAGGCTCACGCGGCCCTGATCGGCTTCCTGCACCGTTCCCGGGCGGCAGGTCACGCCGTGGTTCTGGTCGTCACCGGCAAGGGTGGGAATGCCGGTGACCCTTACGCCGAACGCGGAGTCTTGCGTCGCAGCGTGCCGCATTGGCTGCGCCTGCCGGAGTTGCGCTCCCTCGTCGTCGGCTTCGAGGAGGCTGCGCACCATCACGGCGGTGGTGGGGCGCTCTATATCCGCCTGCGTCGCCGCTGATCTCGGCGCCCGCGGACCACATGGCGACGCCGTCCTCTCCCGGGGAGACTGCGCCGTAACCTCGAATGATTTCGACGCTGGCCCCGCAGTGCCTTGAGCTCGGCGGTTGCGCTGACGATCGAGGGTTGTAACCTGGGAGTTAAATCTTCCAAATGTTAATGCAGCAATGCGATGACTGCGCCGATAGTTCGTCGTGCTTCGGCTGCGGCCGGAGCATCCGTGCCTGGTCCGCTTTGTCCTGCGGTGCCGCCGCACCGCGCCCTTCCCCACTTTTCCGCGCCCGCGGACTTGAGTCGACGACGAGGACCCGTTACATAAAGTCGTTCCCTCCTCCATCGTCACGTCACGTCGCATCCAGGACCGATCGGCTCCTCCACGCGACCTCCGGGACAAACAGGCGACGACTTCGCGACCGGTGCCCGCCTCGGCCACCCCGTTGCTTCCGCTCAACGCCGCGTCCTGCGGCGGCCGGACCTGTCCTGACATGACGCCCCCCGCTTCGCCCCCGCACCCCGATATCCCATGATCGAAGACACCCTCGCCCCGATCGAGACCCCGGCCGCCCCCGCCATGCGCGAGGTGAAGCTGCAGGATCTCAAGTCGAAGACGCCGACCGAGCTCCTCACCTTCGCCGAGGAGGTCGAGGTCGAGAACGCCTCGACCATGCGCAAGCAGGAGCTGATGTTCGCGATCCTGAAGCAGCTCGCTGCCAAGGACGTCGAGATCATCGGTGCCGGCACGGTCGAGGTGCTGCAGGACGGCTTCGGCTTCCTGCGCTCCTCCGACTCGAACTACCTGCCGGGTCCCGACGACATCTACATCTCGCCGACGCAGATCCGCCGCATCGGCCTGCGCACCGGCGACACCGTCGAGGGGCCGATCCGGGGCCCGAAGGACGGTGAGCGCTACTTCGCGCTCCTGAAGGTCAACACCATCAACTTCGAGAGCCCGGACAAGATCAAGCACAAGGTCCACTTCGACAACTTGACGCCGCTGTTCCCCACGCAGCGCTTCAAGCTCGAACTGTCGGAGCCGACCCGCAAGGACTTCTCGCCCCGGATCATCGACATCGTCGCGCCGATCGGCAAAGGGCAGCGCGCCCTGATCGTGGCGCCGCCGCGTACCGGCAAGACGGTGCTGATGCAGAACATCGCCCAGTCGATCACCCTCAACCATCCCGAGTGCTACCTCATCGTCCTGCTCATCGACGAGCGGCCCGAGGAGGTCACCGACATGCAGCGTTCGGTGAAGGGCGAGGTGATCGCCTCGACCTTCGACGAGCCGGCGACCCGCCACGTCCAGGTCGCCGAGATGGTGATCGAGAAGGCGAAGCGCCTGGTGGAGCATGGCCGCGACGTGGTGATCCTGCTCGACTCGATCACCCGCCTCGGCCGCGCCTACAACACCGTGGTGCCGTCCTCCGGCAAGGTGCTGACCGGCGGTGTCGACGCCAACGCCCTGCAGCGGCCCAAGCGCTTCTTCGGTGCCGCCCGCAACATCGAGGAGGGCGGCTCGCTCACCATCATCGCGACCGCGCTGATCGACACCGGCTCGCGCATGGACGAGGTGATCTTCGAGGAGTTCAAGGGCACCGGCAACTCCGAGATCATCCTGGACCGCAAGGTCTCCGACAAGCGCATCTTCCCGGCGATCGACATCACCCGCTCCGGCACCCGCAAGGAGGAGCTTCTGGTCCCGCCGGACTCGCTCAAGAAGACCTACGTCCTGCGCCGCATCCTCAACCCGATGGGCGTCACCGACGCGATCGAGTTCCTGCTCGACAAGCTGCGCCAGACCAAGAGCAACAGCGATTTCTTCGACTCGATGAACACCTGATCCGACACCGGTCGCGATCACCCGACGTTTCGCACGGCGCCCCGAGAGGGGCGCCGTTGCTGTTTGTGCGCCGGGACGGAACGGTGCCCTGATGGTGCCCGTGCCGCCATCCGCGGATCACGGCCGGCGGCTGTTCCGAAGCGGCGGAAGGCAGCCTGCGTATCATTCACTGAGAGCCGGCTCTGACGCGGGCCGTGCGGTGCGGGCGGATCCAGGATCCCCAGCCATGAACCCTCCCCGCTGCAAGTCATGCGGCGACGCGTCCGACAAGCGCCGTTGGCGGATACCGGTGGGTTCACCCTTCACGAGGGGTCCGGCCCTTCGGCGGGATGGCTAAGCTCGGCCTCCGACCGTCGTGCCTGTCCTCGCCTCCTCGGGTCGCCTGGTGGGATCTGCCTTCCTAAAGGTGCAACGGAAGAAGCCCGATAGACCCCCCGGTGACCGGCGTGCTGTCCGACCATCGCCACGAGCGCTGATCACCCGCCTTGCGCGGGAAAGGCATCGGTCCCGTTCGGCTCCATCGTCAGATCGTGGTAGCCCCGACTTCCGCGAAACTGTTCCACGTCCCTCCCCCATGCACTCCTCCGACACCATCTTCGCCCCCGCCACCGGCTACGGCCGCACAGCCGTTGCCGTCGTGCGGATCAGCGGGCCCCAGGCCTGTCCGGCCCTAGCGTCGCTGATCCGGTCTCCCGTACCGCCGGTACGGCGTCTGTCGCTGCGCACCCTGCGCGATCCGGCAACCGGGGATCTGCTCGATCATGCCCTGGTGGCTTGGCTGCCCGGGCCGGGCACCGCCACCGGCGAGGATATGGCGGAGTTGCACCTTCACGGCGGTCCGGCGGTTCGAGCCGCGGTTTTGCGCTGCCTCGGCAGGCTTCCAGGCCTCGCACCGGCCGAGCCCGGTGCTTTCACCCGCCGGGCCTTCCTCAACGGGCGCATGGACCTGACCGCCGTCGAGGGTCTCGCCGATCTGATCGACGCCGAGACCGAGGCCCAGAGGCGTCAGGCCGTGCGCCAGCTCGACGGTGCTCTCGGGCGGGCTGTCGAGGGTTGGCGGGCCGCTCTCCTCGATGTGCTCGCCGGGACGGAGGCTGCGCTCGACTTCTCCGATGAGGGCGATATCGACGATGAGGCGTTGACGGCGACCGGGCGTGCCGCTGCGGCACGGGTGCATGACGCGATCCAGGCCGCTCTCGCCGATAGCCGCCGGGGCGAGCGTCTGCGGGACGGCTTCACGGTGGTGCTCGCTGGTGCACCCAATGCCGGCAAGTCCACCCTGCTCAACGCCCTCGCCCGCCGCGACGTGGCGATCGTCTCGGAGATTCCGGGGACGACGCGGGATGCCATCGAGGTGCGCTGTGATCTCGGCGGCTTGCCGGTGCTGCTGGTCGATACGGCGGGCCTTCGCGACAGCACGGATGCGATCGAGGCGGAAGGTGTGGCGCGCAGCCGCCGCCGTATCGATCAGGCCGATCTGGTCCTGTGGTTGCGCGAGCCGGGGGGTGAGGCGCCCCCTCGCCTCTCCGTCCCGTTGCTCGTGATCGCAACCAAGGCCGACCTGCCGGGTTCAGGCGCGGGTAGCGAGATCCCGATCTCGGCGCGGACGGGGGTCGGTCTCGATCGCCTCCTGACCGAGATCGAGCGCGTCGCCGAATGCTCCTTGGGTCATGGCGACGCCCTGGTGACGCGTGAGAGGCAGCGGCTCGCCCTTGAACGCTGCCTCCATCATCTCGGCCGGGTGGTCACGCACGGCGCCGCATTGCCGGCCGAGCTGGTGGCAGAGGATCTGCGCCTCGCGGTTCGGGCGCTCGGCGAGGTGGCGGGTCGCGTCGGGGTGGAGGAGATGCTCGATCGGCTCTTCGCGAGCTTCTGCATCGGCAAGTGAGCGACGTTCCGGTGGTGTTTTCACGTGAAACGCTGGATGACGCGACTGCGTGATTGACGCCGCAGCCGGGCGCCGCCTAATCACCTCATGCACATTGACGATTCTTCCACCTATGACGTGATCGTCGTCGGCGGCGGGCATGCGGG
>JAEWKL010000754.1 GCA_023386115.1 Pseudomonadota bacterium | reverse complement strand
GCCCTCGTTGATGCGGGTCTGCATCAGGTCGAGGGAGCCGACGATGCCGGTGAGCAGGTTGTTGAAGTCGTGGGCGATGCCGCCGGTGAGCTGGCCCACCGCCTCCATCTTCTGCGACTGGCGCAACTGCTCCTCGGCCCGCTCGCGCTCGGCCACCGCCTCGCGCACCCGCGCCTCCAGGGTGTCGTTGAGCTCGCGCAAGGCCACCTCGGCCTGCTTCGCCTCGGTGACGTCGTAGATCACCCCGACATGGCGCAGGCCCGAGGTCTCGGTGTCGCGGATCGCCTCGCCGCGGCGCACCAGCCAGCGCACCTCGCCGGTATCGGCCAGCCGCACCCGGGTCTCGATCGGCGGCAGTTCGCCCTCGTGGCGCTGGTCGGGGGCGAGCAGCGGCGGATCGCCCTCGACCACCAGGGCGTTGACGGCGCTCGCCGCCACGGTGCGGGCCGGCACCAGGCCGAGCAGGCTGCAGAATTGCGGCGACGCCGTCACCGTGGCGAAGCCCGGCACATGCTCGAAGGCGCCGACGCGGCCCGCCGACTGGGCGATGCGGAGGCGCTCCTCGACCCGTTTCTGCTCGGTGACCTCGACCAGGACTCCGGTGAAGCGGGCGGGCCGCCCATCGGGGCCGAAATGGCCGCGGCCGCGGGCATGGACCCAGCGCACCGCGCCGTCCGAGGCGAGCAGGCGGTACTCCTTGTCGAATACCTCGGCTCCGCCGAGGATGCCGCTCACCGCGAGCCGGACCCGCAGGCGGTCGAGGGGATGGATGCCGGAAAAGAAGGCGCTCACCGGCAGCGGGTCGGGAGCGAGCGGCACGGTGCCGGGCCGCGGCGGCGGCGTGAGGCCGGTGAGCGCCGCGAAGCGCCCGTCGACGTGCAGGCGCTTGGCCGGAATGTCCCAGTCCCAGGTGCCGGCGATGCCGGCCGACGACAGGGTCAGGGTGAGCTGGCGCTGCGCCTCGGCCAGCCGCCGCTCGATATCGGCGAGCCGCTCGCGCCCGGTCTCCGCCTCGTGGACATGCGACATGTCCACCTGCGAGGCGAAGAAGTTGACGAGGTGGCCGGCCTCGTCGTGGATCGGGCAGATCAGCAGCTGGTTCCAGAACCGGCTACCGTCGCGGCGGTAGTTCAGGATCGTGACCCGGACCACGCGCTCCTCGCGCAGGCCCTCGCGGATCGCCGCCATCGCGCCGGGATCGGTCTCCAGCCCTTGCAGGAAACGGCAGTTCCGACCCAGCACCTCGGCTGCCTCGTAGCCGGTGAGCGTCAGGAAGGCCTGGTTGGCGAAGACGACCGGGTTGTCGGGGAGCCGCGGATCGCTGATCAGCATCGGCTGGCGCGAGTGCTCCAGCGCAGCGAGGAGCGGACCGGCGCGGGTGCGCGCTGCCGCGATGGCCGCGGCGAGCGCGGCCATCGCGTCGTTGTCGGGCGCGCTCACGCCACCCGTCCGTCGCGAGGGCCGGGCATCATGCGTCCCATCACGCGTCCAGATCGCCGAGGGCGCGGGCGATGAACTCGTCCACCAGCAGCCGCAGGTTCTCCAGCGACGGCAGGTCCATCAGCATCGCCAGGTAGCCGCGGATGTCACGCTCGCTCACCGAGAAGTCGATGTAGAGGAACAGCACCAGGGCCTCCGCACCCGGCGCCGACTCGCCCGCCTCCATCCCGAAGATCCGCGGGCCGTCGCCGCGCACGATGCCGGGCAGCGACATGGTCAGCGTGCGCTGGAGCATGTTCGCCATGGTGGCGAGGCACCCGTTGAGGATGATGTTGCCGGTCTCGGCCAGGGCCTCGTCCTCGAGGGCGGCGACCTCCTCGGGCGAGAGGTCCTCGCCGGCGACGGCCCGGACCAGCTCGCGGCCGTTCTCCTGCGGGAAGATCAAGAGGGCGCGGCCCGCGAAGGCGCCCGCGAAATCCTGGTGCACCACCACGAGCGGCGCCGCCTCGCGCTCGCCGATCAGCCGCGCAGCCGCCTGCCGCGAGACGATCTCGACGGACGGCACCGAAAGCAGCACCTGGGTACCGATCATCTGGCGCAGGCTCGCCGCGGCCCGGCTGACCCCGATATTGACGAGCTCGGTGAAGGCGTCCTGCTGCATCTCGGTCAGGCCGATCGCCGCGTCGGCATTCAGGGGGCCGGTCGTCATGGCGCACCGCCCCGGCGCAGGCGCAGGGCCGCGCCCGAGAGGAAGCCCGCCAGCGCGTCGCCGGTGAGGGGCTTGGCGAGGAACGTCGCCTCGAGCTCGCGGGCGCGGGCGATGACCTCGTCCTGGATGTTGGCCGAGATCACCGCGATCGGCAGTCCCGGCCGCTCGGCGCGCAGCTCCTTCGCGAGGGCGAGCCCGTCCTTGCCCGGCATGTTGTAGTCGAGGAGTGCCACGTCGATCGGATCCGCCGCCACGATGGTCGCGGCCTCGTCGGCATGGGCCGCCTCCCGCACCACCCAGTCCGGCCGGATCTGCCGCAGCAGCCGCGCGGCGACGGCGCGGGCGAGCTTGCTGTCGTCCACGACGAGGACGGTGACGGGCGCGGGAGCGGTCGGAGGCTGCGACATGACCAGCATCTAGGCGGTTTTCGCCGAAAGGGGAATGGAGACAGCGATCATCGCGGCGGCAGCGCCCGATGGTGAGCGCCGGAAGCAGGTTGTCCTTCCCCGGCCGCGTGACCCGGGCTTTCCTCGCCGTCACCGTCTCATCGGCGCCGGCCCGGACGCCGCTTACCACCAGCCCCGCCGGATCGCCCCCGTCTCGCCGAAGTAGTCCGGCGCCGGCTGCACGACCGCGGGGTCCTCGGGCTCCGTCGCGGTGGCGACCGGGCGACGCGGGCCCGAGCGGGGTGCGGCC
>JAEWKL010000734.1 GCA_023386115.1 Pseudomonadota bacterium | reverse complement strand
GGGGGGGGGGGGGGGGGGCCCCCCCCGGGGGCCGCCCCCGCGCAGGTGCTCGCCGCCGCCGCCGACCTGGCGACGCAGTCCCTGACCGTCAAGCAGGAGGTCGACGGCTTCCTCGACGAGATCCGGGCGGCCTGACCGGCCCCGGAGAGGGGACGGGCCTCAATGGTCCGCACCGCTCAACGGGTTGCCCGGGTCCCAGGCATAGGACAGCGTCTCGAAGCGCAGGGACCGGGCATCGACCATCAGCAGGCGGCCGACCAGGGGTTCGCCGAAGCCCGCGACGGCGCGGATGACCTCCAGCGCCATCAGCGACCCCATCAGGCCGGCTAGCGCCCCGAGCACCCCGGCCTCGGCGCAGGTCGGCACCGAGCCGGCCGGCGGCGGGCTCGGAAACAGGCAGCGATAGGTCGGGTTGGGCCGGCCGTCCGGCCCGGTCTCGTGGGCCCGGATCGTGGTGAGCGAGCCGTCGAACTGGCCGAGCGCCGCGGTCACCAGCGGCCGGCCGGCGCGGTAGCAGGCATCCGAGACAGCGTAGCGGGTGGAAAAATTGTCCGACCCGTCGGCGACGAGGTCGTAAGCGGCGATCAGCGACTCGGCATTCTCAGGCGTCAATCGGGTGGCGTGGGTTTCGACCCGGACGTTCGGGTTGAGCCGGGCGACGGCTTCGGCCGCGCTCTCGACCTTCGGCCGGCCGAGATCGGGCGTGCCGTGGATCACCTGGCGCTGAAGGTTCGAGAGCGAGACCGTGTCGTCGTCGACGATCCCGATCGTGCCGATCCCGGCCGCCGCCAGGTACTGGATCAGCGGCGCGCCGAGGCCGCCGGCGCCGATCACCAGGACCCGCGCGGCCTTGAGGCGGACCTGGCCGGGGCCGCCGACCTCCCGCAGCACGATGTGGCGGGCGTAGCGTTCGATCTCGTCGGGGCTGAGCACGGTCATGCGGCACTGGTTAAGCGAGACGCCGGTCACGGGGAAGGGGCTCGGAGGGCAAGGGCTCGAGGGGAGGGGGGCGATCGCGGCGGTTCTCATCGGCGCCGTTCGGCGCTACGGCTCGCGGCCACCGAGCCCTTGGATTTTTTGCGGATACGCGCCGTGACCGACTCGCACTCCTCCCTCGCCCTGGCTCAGGGGCTGATCCGCTGCCCCTCGGTGACGCCGCACGAGGGCGGGGCGCTCGCCTACCTGGCGGGGATTCTCGCCGGGGCCGGCTTCGCCGTCGAGCGCCCAGTCTTCTCGGAAGCCGGCACGCCGGACATCGAGAACCTCTATGCCCGCATCGGCGAGGGGCCATGCCTGCTCCTGGCCGGCCATACCGACGTGGTGCCGCCGGGCGACGCGGCGGCCTGGCGTCACGACCCCTTCGCCGGCGCGGTCGAGGGCGGGGAGCTGTTCGGTCGCGGCGCCGTCGACATGAAGGGTGGCATCGCCTGCATGCTGGCGGCGGTCCTGACCTTCCTCAGGCGGCGCGGGCCGGATTTCGGCGGCGCCATCGCGTTCCTGATCACCGGCGACGAGGAGGGGCCGGCGGTGAACGGTACCGTCAAGCTCCTCGACTGGGCGCGGAGTCGGGGCGAGCGCTTCAGCCACTGCCTGCTCGGCGAGCCGACCAATCCCGATACGTTGGGCGAGATGATCAAGATCGGCCGGCGCGGCTCGCTCACCGCGAACCTGACCGTGCATGGCGTCCAGGGCCACGTCGCCTATCCGCACCGGGCCGAGAACCCGATCCCGGGCCTCCTGCGCCTCGCGCAGGGTCTGCTCGCCGAGCCGCTCGACGCCGGCACGGCGCATTTCGACGCCTCGAACCTCGAATTCACCACGATGGATGTCGGCAACCCGGCGACCAACGTGATTCCGGCCGAGGCGCGGGCGACCTTCAACATCCGCTTCAACGACCTCTGGACGCCCGAGACCCTGGCGGCGGACGTGAAGCGGCGCCTGGAGGCCGCCGCCGGCAACACCGTACGCTACAGCCTCGACGTGCGCCCGACCAACTCCGTCGCCTTCCTGACCGCGCCCGACGCGTTCGTGGACAAGGTGGCCGACGCGATCGAGGCCGAGACCGGCCGCCGGCCCGCCCTGTCGACCACCGGCGGCACTTCGGATGCCCGCTTCATCAAGGATGCCTGCCCGGTGATCGAGTTCGGCCTCGTCGGGCAAACCATGCACCAGATCGACGAGCGGGTGGCAATCGCGGATCTCGAGCGGCTGACGGCGATCTACGGGCGGGTGTTGGAGGCCTATTTTCCTGACGTCCCCGCGACGCCGCGTCAGGCTTGACCAGCATTAGACGAAAGTTGAATCTGTCGGCTTCGATCCTGGAGGCCGCCGATGTTCGTGAGTGCTGACGAGGTGGCACGCTCGTTGCGCGGCACTGCCGGCCTGATCGGCTGCCGGTCGGATGCCCTGCGCCATTTCGACGTGAGCGAGCGCGGCTTCTGGCGCTCCTTCGGAGCGATCTGGCTCACCGCGCCGGCGGTCACGGTGGCGCTCGCCCTGGAGCGCGGGGCCGGCGCTGCGCCGTTCCAGCTCGATCACGTCACCATGTCGGTTTTCGCCGGGCTGGTGTCGGGCTTCCTCGCCGTGCCCCTGGCGATGATTGCGATCCTGCGCCGCCTCGACCGCACGCGGGCCTACGTGCCTTTCGTGGTCGTGACCAACTGGTGCCTCGCGGCGGGCCTCGCCGTCCTGGCGCTGCCGGGCTCCCTGCTCCTCCTCGACCTGGCCACGCCGGGGCTCGCGGTGCTCGATGCTGCCGCCCTCCTGGTGGTGTTGCTATGGGTGCACGGCCGCGCCGCCCGGGCGATCCTCGGCCTGCCAGGGCCCGTCGCGGCGCTTGTCACGCTCGCCTGCTTCGGGCTCGTCGCCGGCATCGCCGGTGGGGCACATGCGTTGGTGTGAGCGGGCTTGCGACCGTGACGGCAGCCCTCAGTGACCAGCGGGCGGCAGGTAGCGGAAGGCCGCGATGATGATACCGACTCCGGCCGCGACCAGGGTGCCGAGCTTGACGGTCATTCGCTGTTCCAGGAGTTTCAAGTCAGCTCGGCCGCCCGCCAAGCCGAGATCCACCCGGTGGGATAGATCCGCAATATCTGCTTTCAGGCGGCCCTCGGTCTCCCGCAGATCCACCTTCAGATGATTCTCCGTCTCGCGCAGATCCGTCCTCAGCGAAGCTTCAACCTTCTGCAGATCTGTCCTTAGCGACGCTTCAACTTTCTGCAGATCTGTCCTTAGCGACGTCTCCGCTTCTCGCAGATCGGTCCTCAGCGACGTCTCTACTTCTCGCAGATCGGTCCTCAGCGACGTTTCCGCTCCTCGCAGATCCGTCCTCAGCGCGGTCTCGCTCTCCCGCAGGTCTGCCTTGATTACGAGAGAAGCCAGGTCCGACTCGCGCCCGTCCTTCAACGCGCCTGTGATCGCCTCGGCCTGATCCTCCGAAAAACCGGGGGCCTTGAGCCGGCGGACCATGGCATACGTATCGAAGGCGATGGCAGTCATGGTCGGTGGCTCGACCCCGGCGATGCTCACGATGCCAGAAGCAGCGGATCGGGCCAAGCGCCTCAATGACGCAAGGTCATCCAAGCTCCGCCGGATAATCCACCCCGATCAGCGTCAGCCCGCCGGACGGCGCCAGCGGCCCGCAGCGGGTGCGGTCGCGGGAATCGAGCACGTCGCGCACGCCCTGCGGGGTGAGCCGGCCGCCGCCAGCCAGCATCAAGGTGCCGACCATGCCGCGCACCTGATGGTGCAGGAACGAGCGCGCCGCGGTGACCACGACGATCTCCTCGCCCTCCCGCGTCACGTCGAGCCGGTCGAGGGTGCGCACCGGGCTGTTGGCCTGGCATTCCGCGGCCCGGAAGGCGGAGAAATCGTGCCGGCCGAGCATCAGCTGCGCGGCCTCGTGCATCCTCCCGGCATTGAGAGGCCAGGGCACGTGCCAGACGAAACCGCGGGTCAGCGCCGGGGGGCTGCGGCGGTTGAGGATGCGGTAGCGGTAGTGGCGCTTGATTGCCGAGTGGCGGGCGTCGAAATCCGGCCCGACCTCGGCGGCCGCGATCACCGCCACCGGCTCCGGCCGCAGATGGGCGTTGGCGGCATCGCGCACGGTGTCGGTGCGCCAGGGCTTGTCGAGGTCGAGATGGACGACCTGATGGGTGGCATGCACGCCGGCATCGGTGCGCCCGGCGCAATGGACCCGGACCGGACCGCCGACGAAGCGGGCGATCGCCTCCTCCAGCGCCTGCTGCACCGAGCGGTCGGCGGCCTGCCGCTGCCAGCCGGCGAAGGCGGTGCCGTCATACTCGACGACGAGCTTGTAGCGGGGCATCAGGCGAGGCGCGCACCCGGCGCGAGCTGCCGGCCGCGGGCGAAATCCTCGAACGCCATCGCGCCCTTGCCGGCGGGCTGCACGGTGACGAGGCGCAAGGCGCCCTCGCCGGCCGCGACCGTGCCGGCGGCGTCCAGCAGCGTGCCGGGCTCGCCCGACCCTTGAGCGAGGGACCTTTGGGCGAGCCGCGCCCGCAGCACCTTCACCCGCTCCGGCCCGCGGCCGAGATCGGCCGTGACGTAGGCGCCCGGGAAGGGCGACAGGCCGCGCACCCGGTCGTGGAGGGCCTGTGCGGGTTGCGACCAGTCGAGCCGCGCCTCCTCGTTGGTGATCTTGTGGGCGTAGACGACGCCCTCGGCCGCTTGCGCCCGGAATTGCAGGTTGCCGCGCTCGAGCGCGCCGAGTGCCCGCGCCATCAGGTCGGCGCCGAGCGGCATCAGCCGGTCGTGCAACTCACCGGCGGTCATGTCGGGGGTGATCGCCACCCGCTCGACCATGCCGACCGGGCCGGTATCGAGGCCGGGCTCCATCCGCATCACCGCGACGCCGGTCTCCTCGTCCCCCGCCATCACGGCGCGCTGGATCGGCGCCGCGCCGCGCCAGCGCGGCAGCAGCGAGGCGTGCAGGTTGAGGCAGCCGAGGGCCGGCGCGTCGAGGATCGCCGGGGGCAGGATCATGCCGTAGGCCACCACCACGGCGACGTCGGCGCCGTGACCCCGAAAGGTCTCGGCGGCCTCGTCGGTGCGCAGGGTCCTGGGCGTCAGCACGGGGAGCCCGAACTTCTCCGCGAGCGCCTGGACCGGCGAGGGGCGCAAGGACATGCCGCGGCCGGCCGGTGCCGGCGCGCGGGTATAGACCGCCACGACCTCGTGGCCACCGCCGACGATCTCGGCGAGGGTCGGCACCGCAAAATCCGGGGTGCCCATGAACACGACCTTGAGGGGCATGGTCGTTACGCGGCTTCGCGCTTGGCCGCCTTGGCGAATTTCTTCATCACCCGGTCGCGCTTGAGCTTCGACAGATGGTCGATGAACAGCACGCCGTTGAGGTGGTCGATCTCGTGCTGGAGGCAGGTGGCGAGCAAGCCGTCGGCCTCCTGCTCCACGGTCTCGCCGTCGAGGGTGCGGAAGCGCACCCGCACCCGGTCGGGCCGAATCACCTCGGCGTAATAGTCGGGGATCGACAGGCAGCCCTCCTCGTAGGGCCGGGTCTCCTCCGAGGTCCAGACGATCTCGGGATCGAGGAGCACGAGCGGCTTGCGCTCGTCCTTCTCCTTGGAGGTGTCGATGGTGACGATGCGCACCGGCTCGCCGATCTGGATGCCGGCGAGGCCGACGCCGGGGGCGTCGTACATCGTCTCCAGCATGTCGGCCGCGAGCTTCCGCACCTCGCCGGTGATCGTGCCGACCGGCGCCGAGATCTCGCGCAGGCGCGCGTCCGGCAGGATGACGAGGGGACGGATGCTCATTCGTACGCCAGCAAAGTCGGGGAGCCGGGCGCCGCCGGGCGCCCGCAAGTTTCCGGGAGATAAGGATTCGTGTCGCCCGGGTCAAACCCGATGTCCCGTCGTCACCGAATCGCCGCTAGAACGCGGTGCGCTGGCGGATCGCCGCCGACAGGGTGCCCTCGTCGAGGTAGTCGAGTTCGCCGCCGACCGGCACGCCGTGGGCGAGCCGCGTCACCTTGATCGGCAGGTGGGCCATGAGTTCGGTGACGTAATGGGCGGTGGTCTGGCCGTCGACCGTGGCGTTGAGCGCCAGGATCACCTCGCGCATCTCGGGGGCGCTCACCCGCTCGACCAGGCGGCTCAGGTTCAGGTTCTCCGGCCGCACCCCGTCGAGGGCCGAGAGCACGCCGCCGAGCACGTGGTAGCGCGCCGTCACGGCGCCCGAGCGTTCCAGCGCCCAGAGGTCCGAGACGTCCTCGACCACCACCAGCATCGAGGGGTCGCGGCTCTGGTCGCGGCAGATCGTGCAGGGATCCTGCGTGTCGACGTTGCCGCATTCGTGGCAGACCACGATCCGGTCGGCGGCGACCCGCATGGCGTCGGCGAGGGGCGCCAGCAGCGTCTCGCGCTTCTTGATGAGCTGGAGGGCGGCCCGGCGGGCCGAGCGCGGCCCGAGGCCGGGCATCCGGGCCAGGAGCTGGATCAGCCGCTCGATCTCCGGACCCGCGACGGCCTGGGGCATGGATGACTCGACTTTCGTGGTCGTCGGACGATCGAAGAAAGAGCGCGGGATCCCCTCTCCAGGCGATGCCGGACTTGCCTGGTCTCGCTGCAAGGTGCGGGAGAGGGGAGTGAGCGCCTTCTTCGATAGGAGGAGATCCGATCTGCTCTAGAACGGCAGCTTGAAGCCCGGGGGCAGCGGCAGGCCCTTGGTCAACTCCTGCATCCGCTCCTGCGCGGCGCGCTCGGCCTTGGCCTTGGCATCGTTGAGGGCGGCGACGATCAGATCCTCCAGGATCTCCTTCTCGTCCGGCACCAGCAGCGCCGCGTCGAGGGTGACACCCTTCACGTCGCCCTTCGCGGTCATCGTGACGGAGACGGCGCCGCCGCCGGAGGCGCCCGAGACCTGGACGGCGTCGAGCTCGGACTGAAGGTCGGCCATCTTCTGCTGCATGGCCTGGGCCTGCTTCATCAGTCCCATGATGTCGGGCATGGCGGCGTCCTTGCTGGGTGAGAGGCAATCTGACGGAGATGTGGGGTGCCGGCGGGCCGCCGGCCATATGTCCGGCCGTTACAGGTCGGACTCGTCGGACTCCGAGGACGGCCCGTCGCCGAGGTCGGGCGGGTCGGGCGCCTTGTCGCGCACGTCGACGATCTGGGCGCCCGGGAAGTTCTTGAGCACCGCCTGCACCAGCGGATGGCTCGCGGCGCCCTGGTGGCGGCTCTCGACCGCGGCCTTGGCCCGGGCGTCGAGCGTCGGCTCGCCGGTCTCCTGCGACAGGGCCACCACCCAGCGCCGGCCGGTCCAGACTTCGAGGGCGCGGGCAAGGTCGGTACCGAGCGTCGCGCGTCCGCCCTCGGCGAGGCGGAACTCGATCCGGCCGTCCTCGAAGCGGACGAGGTGCACGTCCCGCTCCAGCGCCATCTTCAGGCCGATGTCGCGCCGCTCGTCGGCCAGCGCCACCACGTCCTCGAACCGGCGCAGGCGCGGGCCGGATTCCGCCTTGGCGGCGAGTTTGGGAGACGGGGCGGACTGGACCAGCGTCGGGCGCGGCGCCGCCGCGGGGGGC
>JAEWKL010000728.1 GCA_023386115.1 Pseudomonadota bacterium | reverse complement strand
CGGTAGGGCTCGCCGGTCTCGGGGTGGAGCGTCGGCGGCAGCACGGTCTGCTTGCCCGGGCCGAGCAGGTCGAGCACCCGCACCGGTCGGCCGTCCGGCCCGGGCAGGTCGAAGGCCCAGGACGGGAAGGTCGGACTCGCGCGGTAGAACAGCGTCTCGCCTTTCCGGCCGGCCTTGCCGACCGTGGTGTCCGGCAGGATCGTCAGCAGGACGGCGCGGATCGCCGCGTCGTCGGTGTCGATGTCGGCGCTCACCGTGCCGCCCGAGGGCGGACCGAGCGCGATCCCGACGCCGGCCCCGCTCTCCGACCAGCGCTCGACCTCGACTTCGACCGGCAGGCGGTGGCGGAACCGGGCCTGCCAGTCGTCGAGGCCGGTCCAGGCGCCGTCGGCGCGGGGCACGCCCGGACGCTTGGTGCCGGGGATGATCGGAATCGCCGCGTAGCCCCGCTCGACGAGGCGGGCCCCGACCTGCCCGTACGCACCCGGCACCGCACGCATCGCGATGGTCCTCAGAACGGCGCGGCGCGGGCGAGGAGCATGCGGCGCAGCTCGTCCTCGAAGCCGACGATCACCTGCTGCAGGAAGGTCTTCCATTCCTCGGGCGTCAGGGCCGCGAGGTCGGTCTTGCCGATCCCGTCGAGATAAGCCCCCGCCCGCTCGCCGGCGGCGTCGCGCGCCCGCTGCTCGTACCGGTCCAGTTCGATCGCCGGCATCTCGTACACGCTCCTCGCGGCTCGGCCGCATTCCGGGCTGTCGCACAGCCACAGCACCGGGCAGCCCTGGCGCCCGGCCCAGCCGAAGCCGGTAGTCGCCCGGCGCCGGCACACGCCGCAGATCACCGGCTCGCGGTCGCCCTTCACCCGCGCCACGGCATCGCCCTTCCCTCCCGCCGCCGACATCAGAACGGCACGTCGGCGAGGCTCGCGGCGCGCAAGCCCTCGACATAGGCGCGGTTGATGTTCGTCATCGCGGCATGCGAGCCGCCGTAGTCCGGGTGATGCTCGCGGGCGAGCCGCCGGAACGCCGCCCGCACGTCGTCCTCGCCAGCGTCCTGGTCGACACCGAGGACACGCCACCACGACGCGTCGTCGCGCTCGGTGGCAGAGCGGGGCTCGTAGGCGCGCACCCGGGCGAGCTCGTCGGGCGCGAAGCGGCGGCTCGCTACGCGGGCGAACTTACCCTCCTGCTTCACCACGATGTGGCTCGGCTGGGCCAGCTCGCCGTCCTCCAGGCGCGCCAGCGCCTCGTCCACGCTCGCCGGGACTGGTGGCCGGCCACGCATGTCGCGCCACCACTTCTCGGCCTTGGCCCGGGCGACGCCCTGGTGCTCGAAGCACACCCACTCGGCGTGGCTCACGAACCCGCAGGTGTACTCCACCCGCAGCGTCGGCGGCGCCTCCGGTTCGAACCGCTTCACGTGCCGCACCGCTGCCATGCCGGTGACCGGCACCCACGGGTCGGGCGGCGGGGGCGGCGCGCCCTGCATCACCGGCCGCTCGGCATCCGCCACCGGATCGTGCTTCGGCACCGGCCGCTCCCACTCGAAGCCGCAGCCGGGGGCGGTGCAGGCATATTCGTCGAGGGCGACGAGGGTGCTGCAGCTCGGGCAGGCCTTCGCCCGGACCGTCTCCGGCCTCACGGCCATCTCGGGGGCCGCCCGCGCCGGTCCGCTTCTCGCCGGCGGGGTCAGTGCGTCGACCGGCCCGTGCCGCAGGACGTTCTGCGCGAAGTCCAGGACGAGGCAGTTGGCCTTGACGCTCTCGGCGATCGCCGCCCGCCGCTCCTCCGGGCTCGCCGCGTTGGGATCGAAGCCGTCCGGGTAGACCGGCCGGGTGCCGCGTCCCAGGATCTGGACGTAGAGGCCAGTGGAAAGGGTCGGCCGCAGCATGGCGATGAGGTCGACGCCGGGTGCGTCGAAGCCGGTGGTGAGCACCATGGCGTTGGTCAGGCAGCGGATGCGGCCCTCCCGGAACTGCGTCACGAGCCGGTCGCGCTCCCCGGGCGCAGTCTCGCCGGTCACCGTCTCGGCGGCGATGCCGCGGGCGCGAAGCGCGTTACGCACGTTCAGCGCGTGCTCGACGCCAGCGCAGAAGGCGAGCCAGGATTGCCGGTCCTGACCGAGCGCAACGATCTCGTCACACGCCGCCTCGGTGACGTCGACCTTGTCGACGGCCGCCTGCAACTGGCCGTCCACGAACTCGCCGCCGCGCCGGGCGACGCCCGAGAGGTCGAAGCCGGTCAGCGTCGCCTTGCTGACGAGCGGCGCCAGCCAGCCGTCGCGCACGGCGTCGCCGATGCCGTAGGTGTAGACGATGCGGTCGAACAGCCGGTCGTCGCCCTGGTCCAGGCGCCCGCTGTCGAGCCGGTAGGGCGTGGCGGTGAAGCCGGCGACGCGCAGGTCCGGCACCCGCTCGCGCAGCTTGTCGACCAAGGTGCGGTACATGCCGTCGCCCGACTTCGGCACGAGATGCGCCTCGTCGATCAGCACCAGGTCGCGCTTGCCCAGCGAGTAGCCGTCCTCGCGGTAGACGCTCTGAATCGAGGCGAACAGAACCTGGGCGTGCCGGTCGCGCTGGCCGAGGCCGGCCGCGTTGATGCCGATCGGGGCACTGGGGCGCAGGCGCAGCAGCGCCTTCACGTTCTGCGCCACCAGCTCCTTGACGTGGACCAGCACGAGCACGCGCATGTCGGGCCACTCGGTCAGGACGAGGTCGATGACCTGGGCGATGCAGACCGACTTGCCGGTGCCGGTGGCGAGGTCGACGAGCGGGTTGCCGCCGCCGGCCCGCCAGTAGTCGAGCAGCGCCTGCACCGTCTCCCTCTGATAGGCGCGGGACCTCAGGGCCGCCGCGGCCGGCCGGCGCTCGAAGAGCGTGTCGGAACCGGGCGTCATGCGTCGTCGCCTCCGTCGCGGCGCCTGCGGTCGTACTCGGCGAGAATTTTGGCCTGCCGGCGCTCGGGCAGCGCCTCAAGGATCTGCAATGCCCGCTCGCGGCGGAGGCAGTTGAAGGGGTCGCCCAGCGCGACCCGCGCGTCCCGGGTTTCCGGGACCTTGCTCATGGCCTTCGTGAGGAGCACGGCATCCGAGCCCATGGTGAAGATGCCGACGATGCCGGGCCGGAAGATCGGCAGGGAGCGGAACCGCGACATGGCCGCTACCCCGCGGCCGGGGCGGACGGCTCGGAGGCACCCGCCTGCCAAGTCTGCGCGGTGTCCTCGCCGAACAGGCCGTCGGTGCTGGGGACGAGGTGCCCCGAGGCGATGGCGTCGAGGGCAGAGCGGTGGCGCGTCGGCCGGCCCGACGGCTCGAACCAGCACAAGGGCGGCCCGATCTCCCGGACGCGGTGGCCGAGACAGAGGGTCTGCCCGGCCCGGCATCGCTCGACGATCCGGCGCACCCGCGCCGGAAGCTTCTCGAACGGGCGCGGCGTGCGTGGGGTCGTCATGACGGCCTCGCGCCGTCGACCCACGCGCTGCCGTCGGCGAGGCGATAGGTGACCGTCTCGCGAGCCTCGTCGACGTCGACCTGCTCGCCGGGGACGAGGCCGGGCACGTAAAGGTGCCGATCGCAGCCCCGGCGCTGCTCGTCCGGCGTCAGGGTCCTGTCGTGCCGGGCGCAGTGCCAGCGGCCGGAAGCGCCCTCGTCCACCACCGGCGTCGCGTGCAGGCAGGTCCGGCAATTCGTCCGCGCCCAGGCGCCGTCGTGACAGACCGCCCGGGCCGGGCACCAGCCGCAGGCGAAGGCGGCCTTCGCCGCCGGGTCCTCATGTAGCTTCGCCGGGGGCTGGTCCGCCTGGATGATGCGCTCCGCCCGGGCGACCAGCTGCAGCGCGGCGGTCGCGTCGTAGCGCACCCGCTCCGCATAGAGCTGGTCGTCGTTCTTGTTCACGGCGACGTAGAGCGCCCGCGGCAGTCCCGTGAAATGCATGTAGAACTGCATCTGCGAGGCGTGGCCCGGCTTCGATTGGGCGACGCCGTCCTTCAGCAGGGCCTTGAAGCTCCTGTCGTTGTGCGTCTTGCATTCGAGGACATGCGTGGTCCTCGGCGCGTCCGGCACGCCCTCGACCATGCCGTCCAGGTGCCCGCGCAGGTGGCCGCCGAGCGACCACACGCCGAACTGCCGACCGGTCCGGGGATCGGCGTCGGCGACCACCATGCCCGCGGCCCTCAGGTCCCCAATGAGCCGGCCCTCCTCAAGGTGGCCGGTCTCGAAGAGGCGGATGCGCCGGCCGTCGAGCGATTCCGGATCGTGGACCTTGCGCCAGCCGTACCAGAGCGCGCGGTCGCACTCGGTGCCGAACTGCGACATGCCGAGATAGAGGCGATCCTCGTCGCGGCGGTTGCGCTGGAGTGCGGCGTAGACGGCCGAGACCGTCGGCGCCTCGATCGGCAAGAGCTCAGCCATGACGGCGGATCTCCGCGTCGCCGTTGCCGGCTTCGGGCAGAGCGATGGGATCGCCCTGGCAGCACAGGCGCCGCAGGCGCACCGCGCCGGGGCGCAGTTCGATCACCGCCGCGGTCGAACCGCAGGCGCGGCAGGGTTGAAGTCCGAACGGCTGCGGGCATAGCTCCGCCCTGCGCGCGAATCGCATCGTGCGTCTCCGTATCCTCAGGGTGCGGGGTGGAGCGGCCGGCTCCTGGCGTCCCTTCCGAGCGCCGGCCGCTCCGGCTTCCTCAGGCTGCGCGGTTGCCCCAGGGGCGACCACCGGCGGCGCCGGATCGCTGCGTGGCCGCCGCGCCGCCGTTCTGGGTCTGGCGCGCCGACGAGGCCTCGCCCTGCGGCTGGGCCTTCCCGGCGGGCGGCGCGAGGCCGGCCAGCGGAGAGAACTTCTTCATCTCGTTGCGCGGGCCGTATTCGGGGTCCTGCTTCACGGTCAGGCGCGTGCGCAGCGGCTTGTAGTGCAGCACCTCGCTGTCGGTGAGGTGCCCGGCGAAGCCGACCGCGTCGCAGATCTGCTTGATCTGCTCGTGGGCGATGCGCTGCGCGGTGGCGTTGGGGTTCTTGTAGTTGAGGTTCAGCCAGACCTTGCGGCCGGCGCTCGGGCCGTCCATCACCTCGAAGGTGAGCTTCAGGATCAGGCCGTTGCCGGCCTTGGTCTCGACCACGTCGCTGTCGGTGACCTGGACCATGTACTCGCCGGCCGGCAGCGGCTCGAAGTCGCTGCGTTCGATCTCGATGGTGTCGACGTCGATGCTCTCGCCGAGATTGGCCATCGTGCGTGTCTCCTTCGCTCTCGGATTCGGGTGGGGTGATCAGGCCGCGTCGGCGGCCGGCGCCTGGCGGGCCGCATCCGGCAGGTACTTCGACAGCTCGGCGAAGCCCCGGCCGGGCTGGAACATGAGCTTCTCGGGCATGCCGAAGCGGTTCTTCGCCACGAAGGCGGGCCGGCCCTCGGTGTAGATCCAGCGCTGCCCGCCACCGTCGGCCTGGGCGCGCTTCTTGCCGAAGCCCTGGTCTTCGCTCTTGATCGAGGCGTCCTGCTTCACGAGCAGGATGGCGTCGGCCTCGTCCTTGACGATGGCGCTCGCCCGCTGGTGCAGGCGCAGGTCGTAGCGCGAGTAGCTGGCCGTCTGGGGATCGTCGAAGCGGTCGATCGCCGAGTGGGCGAGCAGCACGACCGTCATGCCGAGCTGCGTGCGCAGCGCGTTCAGGCCGTCGAGGAAATCGCGCCAGAGATAGTCCGCCTCCTTGTAGCCCTTGCCGTAGCCGGGCGCCTCGATCGAGCGCCACTGGTGCAGCTCGCAGACCCGGGCCCAGACCAGCGGCTCGAGGCGGTCCAGCCCGTCGACCACCACGGTGCGGAAAGAGTGCTCCTCCTGGTAGAGCGAGCCGATCGCCTCCATCACCTGCTCGAAGGTGGTGAGCACGCCGAACGAGTCGATGGTGACGCCGGACGGCGTGCCGTCCTCGACCTGGATGAACACGGCCTCCGGGAACTCCGCCGCCAGCGTCGTCTTCCCGATGCCCTCCGGGCCGTAGATCAGGATGCGCGCGGCGCTCTCGTTGGTGCGCTTGCGCAGGCTCTTGAGCGAGATCGACATGAGGGTCCTTTCGTCTGCGCCTGCTCCTGGAGGGTCCGGGGCGGCCGGAGCGGAGGCGCGTCAGCGGGCCTTGGGCCGGGCGTCAGCTCAGGCGTCCGGCCGTCCCCGGTGGAGGGAGGGGTTGGCCCGGGGCCGCCCCGCCCCCCGCCGTCGCCCCCCCCCCCCCCCGGTCCCGGGCGGGTTGGGCGCCCGCGGGC
>JAEWKL010000669.1 GCA_023386115.1 Pseudomonadota bacterium | reverse complement strand
GGCGAGGGTCGCGGCGAAGGCCGCCGCGACGGCCGCGCCGGTCGCCGTCATCGCAGTCAGCCCGGCCACGCGTCCGAACCCGATGGCGGCCGCGGCGACGCCCTCCTCGGCAAAGCCGAAGGCCTGGCCCGCGGCCTGCTCGGCGCGGGCGAGGGAGACGTGGCGGGCGTGGCGGGTGACGGCTTTCATCGTCGGAACGCTCCTGCGGCGCGGGCCTCCCGTCCGGCGTCGGGAGCGGCCATTCGGACAACGGGCGGTCACAGTCGAGGTTCCGGGGGGTATCGCGCCCGTCACCAGGCTTTAAGGGAATTTGTTTACGACTCGGTGACTCTGGTACGGGTTCTTCTGCGCGGCGATTCCGCGCCGCCCGGCCACGCCCGTTCGCCACACCCCGAAGCCGCGCAAAGGCTCTTTTTGTTCCGCGTTTGTTCCGGTATAGGGAAAGGATGACCTCGAATGCTGCCAGAGCCCTTCCCCCACCGCGAGGCCGTCGCGTGAGCGAGGCCGCACGAGACCTGTTCGGACCGGGGGGCAAGACCCCCGGAAATCCGTCGCCGGGAACCCCATCACCTGGCGCCAAGCCGCCGGCCGAGCCCAAGCGGCCGAAGCCCGTCGCCGTGCCCGCGCCCGCGGAGACGGCGGAGGCCGGCTACGACGCCTCGGCGATCGAGGTGCTGGAGGGGCTGGAGCCGGTGCGGCGCCGGCCCGGCATGTATATCGGCGGCACCGACGAGAAGGCTTTGCACCACCTCTTCGCCGAGGTGATCGACAATTCCATGGACGAGGCGGTGGCGGGACACGCCAGCTTCATCGAGGTGGAGCTGGAGGAGAGCGGCTGCCTCGCGGTGACCGATAACGGCCGCGGCATCCCGATCGACCCGCACCCGAAATTCCCCGGCAAGTCGGCGCTCGAGGTCATCATGACCACGCTGCATGCCGGCGGAAAGTTCGACTCGAAGGTCTACGAGACCTCGGGCGGCCTGCACGGCGTCGGCATCTCGGTGGTGAACGCCCTGTCGGACGTGCTCGAGGTCGAGGTCGCGCGCAACCAGACCCTGTACCGGCAGACCTTCTCCCGCGGCCACGCGCAAGGGCCGATCGAGACGGTCGGACGGGTGCAGAACCGGCGCGGCACCAAGGTGCGCTTCCATCCGGACGCGGAGATCTTCGGCGAGCACAAGTTCGATCCGCGCCGCCTGTTCAAGATGGCGCGCTCGAAGGCCTACCTGTTCGGCGGCGTCGAGATCCGCTGGCGCTGCGCCCCTGCCCTGCTGGAGGGCATCGACAACGTGCCCGCGGAGGCGGTGCACCGGTTCCCGGCCGGCCTCAAGGACTATCTCGCCCGCGAGATCGACGGCAAGGAGTTGGTCGCCGACAACGTCTTCTCCGGCAAGATCACCAAGCCGGGCAGCCACGGCTCCCTCGAATGGGCGGTGGCGTGGCTCGCCAATGACGACGGCTTCTCGTCGTCCTATTGCAACACCATCCCGACGCCGGAGGGCGGCACCCACGAGAGCGGGATGCGGGTGGCCCTGCTGCGGGGCTTGCGCGACCACGCCGAGCGGGTCGGCCAGGTCAAGCGGATGGCCTCGGTCACCGCCGATGACGTGATGGTGACCTGCGCGGCGATGCTGTCGGTCTTCATCCGCGAGCCCGAGTTCCAGGGCCAGACCAAGGACAAGCTCGCGACGCTGGAGGCCTCCCGCATCGTCGAGGCGGCGATCCGCGACGCCTTCGACCACTGGCTCGCGGCCTCGCCGACCCAGGCCAACAAGCTCCTCGACTGGGTGATCGACCGGGCCGAGGAGCGCCTGCGCCGGCGCCAGGAGAAGGAGGTCGCCCGCAAGACCGCGACGCGCAAGCTGCGCCTGCCGGGCAAGCTCGCCGATTGCTCGAAGGCCGGGGCCGCAGGCTCCGAGATCTTCATCGTCGAGGGCGATTCGGCCGGCGGCTCGGCCAAGCAGGCGAGAGACCGCGCCACCCAGGCGATCCTGCCCCTGCGCGGCAAGATCCTCAACGTCGCCTCGGCGAGCCGGGACAAGCTCGGGGCGAACCAGCTCCTCTCCGACCTGATCCAGGCGCTCGGCTGCGGCATCGGCAACCAGTACCGGCACGACGACCTTCGCTACGAGAAGGTCATCATCATGACCGACGCCGACGTCGACGGCGCCCACATCGCCTCGCTCCTGATCACCTTCTTCTACCGGCAGATGCCGAAGCTGATCGAGGGCGGCCACCTCTACCTGGCGGTCCCTCCCCTCTACCGGCTGACGCAGGGCGCGAAGAGTGCCTATGCACGCGACGACCGCCACAAGGAGCAGCTGCTCAAGACCACCTTCAAGTCGGGCAAGGTCGAGATCGGGCGCTTCAAGGGCCTCGGCGAGATGATGCCCGGCCAGCTCAAGGAGACCACGATGGACCCCAAGAAGCGCACGCTCCTGCGGGTCGAGGTGGTGGAGGAGGCGCGCGACGCCACCGGCGATACGATCGAGCGGCTGATGGGCAACAAGCCCGAGGCCCGCTTCGCCTTCATCTCCGAGCGCGCGGTCTTCGCCGACGAGATCGAGCTCGACATCTAAGCATCATTCTGCCGGCCGCGGAGGGCCGGTGCCGAAGCGGTCACCGGTGCGGCGACACAATGATGCAAAAATGCAAGGAACGCAGCAGAGTTGCGCAGGGCAACTCTGCTGAGGACCCGCCAGGACGGCGCGGCCGTCCTCGAAGCGCGCACGACGTGGCGCAAACCCCGCCGCCCCC
>JAEWKL010000544.1 GCA_023386115.1 Pseudomonadota bacterium | reverse complement strand
GCCCCCCGGCGGCAGGTGCATCGCCCCTACTTCCTCGCCAGGGCCGCCAGGATCCGCGCCCAGGAGCGGGTGCCCTTGTGGAAGCTCTGGAGATCGTACTTCTCGTTCGGCGAATGCACCCGGTCGTCGTCGAGGCCGAAGCCCACGAGCAGCGTGTCGAGGCCGAGCGTGCGCTTGAAGTCGCCGACGATCGGGATCGAGCCGCCGGAGCCGATCGTCACCGGGGCCCGGCCCCATTCCTCGGCGAGCGCGCCCTTGGCGGCTTCGAGGGCCGGCATGCCGTGGGGCAGGGCGAGGGCCCGCGACCCCTTGTGGGTGACGATCTCGGCCTTGCAATCGGCCGGGATGCGCTCCTGCACGAAGGCGCGGAAGTTGCGGTCGAGGGCCTCCGGGTCCTGGTCGCCGACGAGGCGGAACGAGATCTTGGCGCTCGCCTTCGAGGCGATCACCGTCTTGGTGCCCTCGCCGGTATAGCCGCCGATGATGCCGTTGGCGTCGCAGGTCGGGCGGGACTGGATCTGCTCGATCAGCATCCGGTCGCGCTCGCCGGCGGGCTTGTTCAGGCCGACGGTGCCGAGGAAGCTCTCGGGCGTCAGGTCGAGGCCGCGCCACTGCTCCAGCACGTCCGGCGGCGTCTCGTGCACGCCGTCGTAGAAGCCCGGCACGGTCACCCGGCCCTGGTCGTCGTGCAGGTCGGCGATGATGCGCGAGAGCACCCGGATCGGGTTGGCGGCGGCACCCCCGAACAGGCCCGAATGCAGGTCGCGGTCGGCGCAGGTGACGGTGACCTCGAAATAGGCGAGGCCCCGCAGGGACGAGGTGATGGCCGGGGTATCGCGGTCCCACATTCCGGTGTCGCAGACCAGCGCCACGTCGGCCTTCAGCTCCTCGCGGTTCGCCGCGACCCATTCGGGCAGGAACTTCGAGCCGTCCTCCTCCGCGCCCTCGATCAGGATGGTCACGCCGACCGGCAGCTCGCCGTCGATCGCCTTGAAGGCGCGGCAGGCCTCGACGAAGGTCATCACCTGGCCCTTGTCGTCGCAGGCACCGCGCGCGCTGATGACCTTCCGGCCATCCGCCAGCGTCGCCATGCGCGGCTCGAAGGGCGGCGTCTCCCATTCGTTCAGGGGATCGACGGGCTGCACGTCGTAATGGCCGTAGAACAGGACGTGCGGAGCGCCGGGCTTGGCGTAATGGGCGAGCACCACCGGGTGGCCGCCGGTCTCGCGCAGGGACGCCTCGAAGCCCATGGCGGCGAGATCGCCCTTGAGCCATTCCGCCGCCTTCCGGCACTCCGCCGCATAGGCCGGATCGGTCGAGATCGATGGGATGCGCAGGAAGGCGAACAGCCGCTCCAGGGACGTGTCGAGGTCGCGGTCGATGTCGTTGAGGATCCGGTCAAGCGCGGCCATGCGGTGTCTCCGGTCTGGCCGGGCCCCCGTCGGCCCGGCACTCACCGCGCCATCACTAGCCCAGCGGAGCCGCAGCCAGAAGCCGAGAGGCACGGGCGGCGGGCCGCCCCGGGCGCATGGCGCACCGGACGAATGCGCGTGATGCGGAGCGGGCGCCGGAGAGCTGTTCTTTGCAGGCTTCTCGTTTGATCTATCCGAGTAAAGATAGGGCTCCCTCCCCTCTCCCACACGGGAGAGGGGATCCCACGCCTTACTTTTCGCGCCTTACTTGTGTTGGATGAGATCGAACGTGAGGCGCATCAATCATCCCCCTCGACCAGAGACCATTCCCTGACCCGCGCCAGGTGGTCGTAGTCGGAATACGCCTTGGCGTATTTCGGGTAGGGCCGGGACAGGTAGGCGGCCTCGCCGGCCATGAACGCTCCGACGAGCCGGCGCAGGCCCGCGACATGGGCCTCGATCAGTTCCGGGAGCGTCCGCTCGTCGCCCCGGGGAGCCTTGAGCGGCGCGGGATCGAGCGGGGTCTTGCCGCCGCCGGCGCGGATGTAGAGGAGGTCCGGCGTCTCCCGCGCGGGGTCGAAGTCCCGGAAGCCGCCGGCCTGCAGCATCGCGGCCTCCAGGGTCAGCTGGGGCGAGAAGCCGGCGAAGACCTCGCGGGCGCTCGGCGGCTGGCCGGTCTTGAAATCGATGATGGTGTGGCCGCCGTCGCGGCGGGTCTCGATCCGGTCGGCCCGGGCGCGCAGGGTCAGGACGTGCCCGCCCGGCACGGCGAGCGTCCAGCGGCCCCCGACCTCCGGATGGACGCGCCGGAGGCCGGGGCGGCGCTCGGCCTCCCAGGCGAGGAACGCGTCGGCGAGCCGCACGAAGCGGGGCCACCACTCGGCATAGAGCTCCGGATAGGCGTCCGAGATCGGCGCGAAGGCATTGGCGGCGAGCGCGTAGAGCACCTCCTCGGCCGCGTCGGGGGCGGGCAGCGCGTCCGGAAACCGCTCGGCGAAGCCGCCGAGAACGGCGTGCACGATGGTGCCGCGGTCGCTGGCGCTCGGCTGCACCGCCACCGGCTCCAGGGCGTCGAGACCGAGCACGTGACGGGCGAAGATCCCGTAGGGATCGCGCACCAGGGTCTCGATCTCGGTGACGCTGAGCGAGCGCGGGAAGAGGGCCGGGT
>JAEWKL010000523.1 GCA_023386115.1 Pseudomonadota bacterium | reverse complement strand
CCCCCCCGGGCCCGGCCCTGTCGATCAGGTCACGTCAGAACGGGACGCCACGCCCGAACCCGTCGTGCGACGACGGCACTCGCTCGGCAGGAGCCCATAGGCGGCTTTGAAGCGACGGCCGAAATGCGTCATGTCCGAGAAGCCCCAGGCATATGCGATCTCGCTCACGGAGCGGTGCCGCTGAGCGGGGTCCTCCAGCGCTTGTCGGCAACGGGCGAGGCGCCGTGATTGCAGGAGTTGCCGGATCGAGGTGTCCTCGTCGGCCAGGATGGCATTGGCGTATTTGGCGCTGACGCCGGCCGCGTCGGCGATCGTGGCGGCGTCGAGATCCGGGTCGGCCAGGCGCGCCTCGATCTCGGCACGGATCGCCATGCGGACGGCCGCACGGGCGGAGGACGGGCGCGCGATGGCGCCGTCCGCCACCTTGGCGAGGGACAGGGCGATCAGGTCCAGAAGGTGGACCTTGGCCAGGGCCTGGGCCGCGGCGTCCAGCCCGTCCGCCCGGAACGGGAGCATGGCCAGATAGGCAGATGCCAGACCGCCCTCTGCGGTGCTCGCCGTCACGGCGCGCGCCGTCAGACAATCGATGCTGCCGAGGCGATCCTCAAGTTTTTTCCGATTGATCCGGAATGAAATCACCTCGGCCGCATCGGAGAATCGGCCCTGGTGCGAATGCTTGAGATCGATCACGGCAAACTGGCCTGGCATCAAGCAGATTTTGCGCCCGTCTTGCTCAACCACTTTATGGCCGGAGAGCGGCATGAAGACGAAAACATCATCCGTGTTCGCGCGATGGGCATGTTTCTTCGTATGGTTTACTGAAATCTCAGAGCAACGGACGAGAGATATTTCTGTTTTGTAAATGGATGTCGTTTTAAATTCTGCCGTGAAATTGTCGCGACAAGTCGGCTTGGCGTCGTTCGTAATGATGTGGCGCCGGACAAAATCCATCCAGTAATCAAATCGATCGCGCTGGTGAATGTGTCGAGTTGAAAAGAGCGTGCGCATTTCGTCCTTCCGAGGCACGGGATGGCCGACGGTTTGAGGCATCCGAGCCGATCCGGATCAGTTGGATTGTGCCATATTGAGGCTGGAACACGAAAGATGGCGTCCGGTCACTGTGGCAACGGCGATGGAAGACCGCGATTTATCTTCGACATTGATGACGGACGCGCAGTTGAAGACGGTCAAGGACATGAATTGTCCGAGCGTGTCGCGGCCCGTGGCGAGTGGCGGCGCCTCCTGGGCGAGCTGACAGCCCACAAAGGGTCAGGTGAGACGGCGCTCCAGGCCCGCATTAATGTGCGTAAGCAAAGAGGAGGGCCTATCATCATGACGCGCCTTGCCGTCGTGACAGAAGGCGGCATCGCCGAACGATGTTGGGCAATTCGATGCTCCGGATATAAAGAAATTTCCCCTGGTTCCAGTCGCGGTGCTGGTCGTCCTGGCGGAAATCTTGGATAGCGCCGACGTCCGGTTTGGATGACGGCCTTCTGCGGAATGGTGCTTGATATGATTGATGAGAGTGCATACGAGTTCGACCTCACGGCGGTCACCACAGCCATCGTGTCGGCTTATGTCTCGCATAACAATGTGCCGGCAGCGGAACTGCCTGCTCTGATCCGGTGCGTGCACGACCAGCTCCGCAGCCTCGGTCAGCCGTCTGCACCCCATCCCGAGCCGCTCGTTCCGCCGGTGCCGATCAGGCGGACGGTCACGCCGGACCACATCATCTCGCTGGAGGACGGCAAGCCCTACCGGACCCTCAAGCGCCACCTCGCCGGCCGCGGCCTCACGCCCGAGGAGTACCGCCGGAAATGGGGCCTGCCGCTCGATTATCCGATGGTGGCCGCCACCTATGCCCAACAACGCTCCGATCTCGCCAAGGCCCACCGCCTCGGGCAGGGCCGGCAGCGGGCCTGGCGCTGAGCCCGCCGGACCGCGCATGGCGTTCGCCCCCATCACGTCCCTGCCGATCGTGCTGGTCGTCGAGGATGACGACCTGGTCCGCGAGAGCGCCATCGGCATGCTGGAGGATGCCGGGTTCGCCGTCATCGACGCCGAGACCGCCGATGCGGCCTGGATCCTCCTGGAGGTGGACCCGACGATCAGTGCGCTGTTCACCGACATCGAGATGCCCGGCTCGATGAACGGCCTGGAGCTGGCCAGACGCGTGGCCGAGCGCTGGCCGCACGTCCGGCTGGTGCTCACCTCCGGGCGGGCCGGGCTGCACAGCCGGGACATGCCGCCCGACGGCCGCTTCGTGGCCAAGCCTTATGGGCTGGACCAGGTGCTCCGCGCCCTCGCGCAGGCGTGATACCAACGGTCGCAAGAACACGACTTTTGAGTCCGTCCTTGACGTGTCGATGGCAAGCCCAAGGTCCTGGACTTCCGGGCTTGGCATCGACGCGTCGAGATGGGTCGACGGCCTCGTCGATCCCGGGCCTGCCCGGGCTCGGATCGATGCATCAGCATCCTATACCGCCGCGCCTTCGAGCGACCCGAAGGCGCCGGCTCAGCCCGGACGGGCGTCGGCGCCGAGGCGTCCGGATACCTCGGCATCCTGACGCCTTGGCAGCGACGTGGCGATGCCGAGGCGCGAGGCGATGAGGCCTTTGGGATGAGTTGGCCGGCGCGGTTCCTGACCGGCTTTCCGGCCGGCGGCCGTGACCGGACCAGCGTCGAGGCGTCACCGCAGATCCGCCACGTGCCGCACGGCGAAATGCGTCAGCTCGGTCAGCGTCGCCAGTCCGAGGCGCTGGCGCAGGGCCGCGCAGGAATTGGTCACCGTCTTGTAGCTGACCGACAGATCCTCCGCGATCGCCGCGTAGCCCCGTCCCTCCGCCAGCAGCGCCAGGATGCGCCGCTCGCGCGGCCTCAAGGTCCCGAGCAGGGAGCGGCGCGGATCGGCCTGGAGCAGGGCGACCTCGGTCGCGAGCCGCCCGTCGAGATAGGGCCGCCCGGTCCGGACCTGCTCGTAGGCCCGCACCAGGTCGCCGGCGGGCGCGTCCTTGAGCACGTAGCCCACGGCGCCGGCCGCCAGCGCCCGGGCGACGATCGCCGGGTCGGCATGCATGCTGAACACCAGGACGCGGGTGGCGGGAGCGCGCTTGCGCACCCGGCCGATCAGCGCGAGGCCGGCCAGTTCCCGGCCCGGCAAGTCCCGGCCCGGAAAGGCGAGGTCGATCACCGCCACGTCGGGTCGATGGCGCAGGATCGCGCGGTAGCCCTCCGGGAGGCAGGCGGCGCCGCGCACCTCGGCGCCCGCATCCTCGAGCAGGCGCCGGGCGCCCTGGAGCACGATCGGATGATCGTCGACGACGACGACGCGGGTCACAGGGCCTCCTCCTCGGGCGTCCCGACCGGGAGCGCGATCCGCAATGACGTGCCGGGCGCGCGCGGCACCAGCGCGAGCCGGCCGCCCAGGCCTTCGACCCGCTCGCGCATCCCGGCCAATCCGCGTCCTTGGTTCCGCTCCTCGTCCCGGTCTTCGCTCCGCTCATCGGTCAGGCCGCTCCCGTCGTCGTCGACGGCGAGGCGCAGGCTGCCTTCCTCCTCGGCGACCTCCACCGTCACCCGCGATGCTCCGGCATGGCGGAGGGCGTTGGTCAGGCCCTCCTGCACGCAGCGATAGAGGGTGAGGTCGACGAGGTCGCCGTAGCCGGGCCGGAGCGGCGCGAAGCGACCCTCGACCGCGATCTCGGGATGGTGCCGCGCCGCCTCGCGCACCAGGAGTTCGAGGCAGCGGCTCAGGGGCACCTGGCCGAGGCCGGCCGGGCGCAGGCGGTTGAGCAGGGCGCGGTTGATGGTCTGCACCCGCGTGACGATCGCCGCGATGTCGTCGGTGCGCTGGATCAGGCGGAGGCGAGCCGGCTCGTCGAGGGCCGCGGCGATCCGGGCGATCGAGGAGGAATTGGCCTCCAGCGCGAACAGGCACGGGCCGAACTCGTCGTGGAGCTCGAGAGCGGTGCGACGGCGCTCGTCCTCCTCGGCGGTGAGAAGGCGCCGGGTGAGCCGCAAGTTGGCGGCCCGCGCGGCGCCCAGGGCCTCGGCGAGACGGTTGAACCGGGTCGCGATCACCGCGAGCTCGCGGGTGTCGGGCCGGTCCACCCGGGCGTCGTAATCCTGCTGCTCCAGCCGGGTGAGACCGGCGGCGAGCTGGGCGAGCGGGCTCAGGATCCGGCCGAAGGCGAGATACAGGATCGCCAGCATGGCGAGGCTCAAGGACAGGCCGGTGAGGCCGAGCGCCAGGGCGTAACCCCAGACCTCGTCGATCTCGTCCGAAGGCTCGGCGGTGACAAGCGCCGTGCCGATGCGAGTGCCGCGCAGCATCAAGGGCACTTCGTGGCGTTGCGCCGGCGGGGCGATCAACTGGGCGAACCAGCGGGGCGCCCGCCGCGTGCCCTCCCGCGGCGTCCCGGCCTCGGTCGGCCGGTGGGCGGCGTCGAGCAGCGTCACCCGGACGTGGCGCAGGCCTTGGAAGCGCAAGGCGAGGGTGCGGAACAGGCCGGAGAGCGGCGCATCCTGCAGCGCCTGCAGGGTCTCGGCCACCAGCGGCTCGACGACGGCCAGCGAGGCCGCGGTCTCGACCTCGGTGGCGGTGCGCGCCTTGTGGATGATGACCGCGCCCGAGATCGCCGCCGCCACGAGATTGATGAGGACGACGACGACCATCAGCCGCGCTCGCATCGGGCGGCCGGACCAGAGCGCGGGCAAGAGCCGCCGCGGGGCGGCACCGTCCACGCGGGCGCCGTCCAAGCTGGCATTGTCTTGGGTGGGCAACGGCGGGGTCGGGAGGCGAGGCGGAAACACGGGCTCTTCGGGGGGAGCGGGAAGGCCCCGCGACACGAGCCCGCGACAGGGCCCGTGTCAATCGGCGGACCGGCGCGGGCCCGCCTTACCAGGTCATGCGCACGCCGCCATAGACCGAGAGCGGCTGCACCAGGGTGGTGGTGCGGGGGTCGTTCAGCACGTAGCGGCCGGCGAAGTTGTCGTCGCGCTCCAGGAAGGTGCCGAAATTGGCGTAGCGGTTGTTGAACAGGTTGGTCACAAGGCCGAAGATCTGCACGTTCTGCGTCAGCTGGAAACTGGTGTTGAGGTTGGCGGTGAAGTAGGCCGGCAGCTTGCGGTTGAGGTTCGACTCGTCTCCGCGGAAATAGGACGACGAGAAGGCCTGCATGTTCATGCCGAAGCGCCATTGCGGCGTGATGGCATAGTCGAAGCCGGCCTTGATCTGGTGGTCGGGCACCAGCGGCACCTTGTTGCCCGGGCGCACGGTGATGAGGCCGTCATCGGCGAGCGGGTTGTTGGGCGAGGACAGGTCGCCGCGGAACTGGAAGGTCGCGTCGATCAGCGCGTAGTTGGCGTAGAGGCTCAGGCGCCCGGAGGTGTACTCGGCCGCGACCTCGATGCCCTGGCGCCGGGTCGCCGGCACGTTGACGAAGTAGCCGCGCGCCGCGTTGCCGGGCACCGCGACCTGGAGGATGTCGTTGGTGAGGTCGGTGCGGAAGGCGCCGAGCTTGTAGGTGAGGAGCCCGCCCTCGTAGACGTTCGGCACCGAGCCGCGGAGGCCGACCTCGTAGGTGCGGGCCTCCACCTGCTTGAGCGGCGGGTCGGCGACGAGGGAGTTCGGCAGCAGGCAGGGCCGGTCCGGGTTGGCGCAGGCGAGTTCGAGCGGCGTCGGCGCCCGGTTCGACTCGGAATAGCCGCCATAGAGGCTCAGCCCGTCGGTGAACCGGTAGGTCAGGCCGGCGACCGGGTTGATCCGGCTGAAGTCATGCGTGCCGGTGACGTCCGGCGAGAAGCCGGTCAGGTCCTGCGTCGTGATGCGGGCGAAGTTCAGCCGCGCGCCGGCGGTGAGCGACAGCCGGTCGGTGACGTCGAACGTGTCGAGGGCGTAGAGGCCCATATAGAGGTTCGAGCCGGTGACCTGGCTCGGCGCGATGCCGAGGGCCGCCGCCGTGCGGATCGGCCCGACACCGAGGCCCGGGATAGTGCCGTAGGTCGGGTTGAGCGGGTTCGTCGTGACGCTCAAGTCAGGGTTGATGACGCCGAGCGTGCTCGACGATTTGAAGCCGTACGTCGCGGCGTCGATGCTGCCGCCGACGATGAAGGTGTTCGGGCGGTCGAAGATCCGGTCGCGGTTGGTGGCCTGGAGCGTGCCGCCATAGCCGGTCGCCTCGGTCCGGACGGTGTCGATCGTGCCGTAGGGGATGCCGGCCTGGAACGGGATCCGCTGGTTCTGCGGCCCGAGGATCAGGAACTGGTTGCGGAACTGCGCCTGGGTCTGGCCGGGCGCGGCCGTGAACCCGTCATCCTCGAAGCAGAGGAAGCCGCGGAAGTTCGAGCGGGTGCTGCAATTCTCGAAATTGCCGTCGTTGCCGTCGATCACGAACTGGCTGAGGCGGCGCACATAGGCGTTGCCCGAGAGGTCCCAGGTCGGCGACACGGCGACCTTGCCGGTCACCTGGATCTGGCCGACCTCGGTGTCGATCGATTGCGGGTAGGTGAAGATCGCCCGCGGATTGTCGCGGGTGAAGTCGACGGGCGCGGCGGCGGCGGCGCCGAAATAGGTCTTGGCCCCCGAGGCGATGACGTGGAACTCGGAATCGAGGCTGCGGTGGCCGATATCGGCGTAGACCCGACCGATTTCCGACGGCGAGTTGTAGCGCCAGCCGGCATCGCGCAGGCCCTCGCCGGCAAAGTAGAAGCTCCAGGGGCCGATCACCTCGCCGACCTGGAGCGTGCCCAGGATGCGGCCGTCCGAGCCGCCCATCACCGAGACTTCCTTGCCCTGCCAGGTGAAGCCGTTCTTCATCTCGATGTTGACCGCGCCGCCGAGCGCGTTGAGGCCGAAGATCGGGTTGCCGGTGACGATGTCGATGCGGTTGATCGCGACCTGGGGAATCAGGTCCCAGTTCACCACGTCGCCGAAGGCCTCGTTGATGCGGGTGCCGTTCTGGTAGACGGCGAGGCCCTGCGGCGCGCCGAGCAGCGGCGAGGCGTCGAAGCCGCGATAGGTCAGGGTCTGGCGGAAGCTGTTGCCCTGGCCGTCGGAGAGGCTCACGCCCGGGGTGGTGCGGGCCAGCGTGAAGGTGGGGTCGAGGGTGGCGCGGTCCTGCTCGAACTTCCGCGCCGTCACGGTCTCGACGGTGAACGGCACCTTGGCGAGCGGCAGGGCGCCGCCGCTCTCGATCCGCTCGCCCGTGGCTGAGCGCCCGGTGCCCCCCGCACCGGCCACCGGCGTCACCGGCACGACGTCGATCGTCTCGAGGGCGATGGTCTCTTGCGCCGGCGCCGGCGCGATCAGCGCGGCCGAGACGAGAGCGGTCGTGACCAGAAGTCCCCAGCGCGACGCCATCATGCCCGACATGATCCCCCACCCAACTCATTGTTGTGGCGCCGCGCGGCGCCAACCTGGGCAGGAGAGATAGCGAGCTTCACCATTCCGCCGCAATCCCGCCTGACAGGGCATTGCCCAATCGAGCAGTTCTGAGGCAGAGTTGGCGGCAAAACCTGTCTGGCCGTGACCTCTCGGCAACAATTCGAGCCACCGTGGAGACTTCGCACGGGAAGATCCGGCAATCGGATCTGCTTGATGTTCCCGGATCTTCGACTTTCCGACGGCGCCCGGATGCGTTCAGGGCAGGCCGAGGGCCGCGACCGCTTCGGACCCGGTGAGCGGCGCGCTGTCCCACTGCGCCGGCCGGTCGATCGCGGCGCGCAGCATCGCCTTGTAGACGTGGCGCGGCACCTCCTCGGCCCCGAACTGGGCGAGGTGGCTGGTGACGAACTGGGCGTCGAGCAGGGTGTAGCCGCCGCGCTTCAGCCGGGCTGCGAGGTGCACCAGCGCCACCTTCGAGGCGTCCCGGGCGACGTGGAACATGCTCTCGCCGAAGAACGCCGCGCCGAGGGAGACGCCGTAGAGCCCACCCACCAGGGCGCGCGGCTCACCGGCATAGACCTCGACGGTGTGGCAATGGCCGAGATCGAACAACTCGCCGTAGAGGGCGCGGATGCGGGCATTGATCCAGGTGCGGTCGCTGTCCCGCCGCGGCGCGGCGCAGCCCTCGATCACCGCGTCGAAGTCGCGGTCGGTCACCACCTCGAAGCCGCCGTTGCGCACCGTGCGGGCGAGGCGGTGGCCGAGGTGGAAGCGGTCGAGGGGCAGGATGCCCCGCTCCTTCGGCTCGACCCAGTACAGGGTCGGATCGTCCGCATCCTCCGCCATCGGGAAGATGCCGGCCGCGTAGGCCTTGAGCAGGATCTCGGCGGTGATCTCGACGTTCAGGCTGCCGTGCATCGACAGAGGTTCCGGGCGGGACAGAGCGGGGAAGCGTTTCTCCCCCATGGCCGAGCCTTGGCAAAGATCGAGCCTTGGCAAAGATAGGGCGCGCGGCGTGCCGC
>JAEWKL010000505.1 GCA_023386115.1 Pseudomonadota bacterium | reverse complement strand
AGCGAGGTCCGGTCGATCCGCCGCCCGAGGCGGCGGGCCAAAGCCGCGAGGCCGGGGATCATCACCATCGTGGCGGTGGTGACGACGAGCGCCGCCTGGCCGAGATCCTCGGGCACCAGGCCCGCGGCGAGCGCGCTGCCGACGAGCACGAAGGCGAACTCGCCCCCGGGCCCGAGCAGCAGGGCGGATTCGAGCGCCACCGCCCGGGGCAGGCGCAACACCGTGCCGAGACCTAAGATGACCCCGCCCTTGAGGACGAGGAGCCCGAGGGCCAGCCCCAGGATCGTGAGCGGCGTCTTCATCAGCACCGCCGGGTCGATCCCCATGCCGACCGAGACGAAGAAGACGCCCAGCAGCAGGCCCTTGAACGGGTCGATCGTGGCCTCGATCGCCCGGCGATACTCGGTCTCGGCGAGGAGCAGCCCGGCCACGAAGGCGCCGAGCGTCATCGACAGGCCGCTTCCCGCCGCCACCAACGCCGTCGCCGCGATGACGAGGAGGCAGGCGGCCATGAACAGTTCGGGGCTGCGGGTTCGGGCGACGAGCTGGAACAGCGGTCGCAGGCCCAGGCGGCCTGCGCCGACGAGGAGCGCGAGCGCCACCGCGGCCTGGCCGAGCGCCAGGGCGAGGCCGGTCACCGCGTCGCTGTCCTTGCGGCCGAGCACCGCGATGGCGAACAGCACGGGAGCGACGGCGAGATCCTGGAAGAGCAGCACCGCGAAGCTCGCCCGGCCGGCCGGGGTGTTCAGCCGCTTCTGCTCGGCCAGCACCGGCAGCACGATGGCGGTGGAGGAGAGAGCCAGCGCCAGCCCGACCAGGATCGCCGCGAGAGGCGGCACGTCGAGCGCCATCAGCACCGCCCCGACGAGGAGGCTCGACACCACCACCTGCAGCGAGCCGAGGCCGAAGACGAGGCGGCGCAGGATGCGCAAGCGCTCCCAGGACAGCTCGACCCCGATCATGAACATCAGGAACACCACGCCGAGTTCGGCGAGATGCGCGATCTCGGTGCGGTTCGAGATCGTCACGGCGCCGAGCCAGGGCACCGTCTCGGTGAGCCTCCCGAGGCCCGAGGGCCCGAGGAGTGCGCCGGCGCCGATGAAGCCGAGGACCGGGCTGACGCGCAGGCGATGGAACAACGGGACCACGATCCCGGCGGTGACCAGGAACAGGATGACCTCCTTGTAGGAGCCGGACGCGGCGTGCTCGGTCATCGGGAGCGGCGGGGCCTTTCGGATCGCGAGTGGGGGCTGCCCCGCCGCAAGGCGGCCGGGACTCGGGCGGCCATCATGCGGAGGGACCCCGTCGGGGCAAGCCGAAACGGGCCGGTGCCGGCGCTTTTCACCCCAAGGCCGCCAGCGCCGCCTCCAGGTCCGCCGCCAGATCCTCCGGATGCTCGATCCCGATCGAGACCCGGATCGTCGCGTCGGTGATGCCCAGCCGGTCGCGCACCGCCTTCGGCACCCCCGAATGGGTGGTCGAGGCCGGGTGGCTCGCGAGCGATTCGGTGCCGCCTAAGCTCACCGCGAGCTTGAACAGCTGGAGCGCGTTGAGCACGCGGAACGCTTCCGGCTCACCGCCCGCGACGTCGAACGAGAAGGTCGAGCCCGGGGCGCCGCATTGCGCGGCATAGACTTTGGCCGCGCCCGAGCCGGGCTCGAGATGGCCGAGATGGTGCAGCCGCGTCACCCTCGGGTGGGCGCGCAGCCGCTCGGCGATGAGCTCGCCGTTGCGGTTGGCCTTCTCCATCCGCAGGGTCAGGGTCTCGAGCGAGCGCCCGAGCATCCAGCACGAATGCGGGTCGAGCTGGGTGCCGATGGCCGAGCGCAGGAGCCGCACCGGCTTCATCCGGGCCGCCGCGCCCAAAGCCGCCCCGGCGATGAGGTCGGAATGGCCGCCGACGTATTTCGTCAGCGAGTAGACCGAGATGTCGGCACCGTGGCGCAGGGGGTGCTGGAAGAGGGGGCCGAGCAGGGTGTTGTCGCAGACCACGACCGGCGCCTGACCGCCCTGGCGGGCGCCGATCCGGTCGGCGCTCGCCCGCACCAGCGCGAGGTCGACGAGGGTGTTCAGGGGGTTCGACGGCGTCTCGACCGTCACCACGCTGACGCGCCCGCCGGACTTTTCCGCCAGGGCCTGCGCGGCCTCGGCGGCGGCCGTGATGCTTCCCTCGTCGGTGCCGTCCTGGAAGCCGACCGCGCCGATGTTGAACCCCGCCAAGGTCTTGGCGATCAGCGTCTCGGTGCCGCCGTAGAGCGGCTGGGAATGCAGCACCACGTCGCCGGGCCGGGCATGCGCCAGGATCACGGTGGCGATCGCCGACATGCCCGACGAGAACAGGAGGGCGGCCTCCGCCTCCTCGAACACCGCGAGCCGATCCTCGACGATCTCGCTGTTGGGGTGGTTGAAGCGGGAATAGACCAGGCCCGCCGCCTCGCCGGCCGGCGGCTCGCGCCGGCCCGAGACGTAGTCGAAGAACGCCTTGCCGTGCTCGGCCGAGGTGAACACGAAGGTCGAGGTCAGGAAGACCGGCGGCTTCACCGCCCCCTCCGAGAGGGCGGGATCGTAGCCGTAGCCGACCATCAGGGTCTCAGGCATCAGGCGTCGGTTGCCCAACCTGTCCTTGTGATAGCGGTCCTTGTGGTCGCGGTCGTCCGACATGCGGGGCCTCGCTCCGGTCTGGCGGCGGCCCCGGCCCCCCCGCCGTTGAACGCGCCCCCCCCCCCCCC
>JAEWKL010000458.1 GCA_023386115.1 Pseudomonadota bacterium | reverse complement strand
GTCCTGGTGCCGGCCCGCACCGAGCTGATGCGCGACGGCGAGGTGGCACCGCGGCCGCAGGTGCTGCTGGAAGGCTGGGCCTGCCGCCAGCGGCTTCTCGCCGACGGCCGGCGCCAGATCATCGTCGTGCTGCTGCCCGGCGACCTGATCGGCCTCGACCAGCGTCGGCATCCGCTGCCCTTCGGCTCGGTCACTACCCTGACGCCGGCCCAGATCTGCGAGGCGGGTGCCTTGCGCGAGCGCGCGGCCGCGGAGGGCCCCGCGCAAGGCGGCGGGACCGGTGGACGAGAGACGGGCTTGGCGGCGGCGCTCCGGCAGGCCCGGGAGATGGAGGAGATCTGGCTCGTCAACCAGGTGGTCCGCCTCGGGCGCCAGACCGCCTACGAGCGCGTCGCCCATTTCCTGCTGGAGCTGCGCGAGCGGCTGGCGGCGGTGGACCGGGTTCATGAGAACCGCTTCACCTTCCCGATCACTCAGGAGGTTCTGGCCGATGCCCTCGGCCTCAGCGTGGTGCACATGAACCGCACAATGCAGCAATTGCGCCGGGACGGCCTGGTCGAGCAGCGTGCCACTGCCATCACCCTGCGCGACATCCCGGCTCTCGTCTCGATCGCGGATTATGCCGGGGCCCACGACCTCCCCTGACCGCCGGCGCCCCGCCCCCCGGGCATTGTGGATCTTCACATAAGTGATGGAAAGGCCCGAAAAAGACCAGCAACATCACGACTGTTGCGGCAATTCTTGCCCGACCGTCCCTGCTGGCCCGGTCTCGACCGGGTGGACGACCATCAGGGATGTTGCTGAGGCCCCCAAGTCGACTTCACCGCCCTGCTCGCTCCCGCCGGCAGGGCCTCTTTTTGCGTGGAACACGACGCCTGTCGCCGGCGGGCGACGATGCCGCGTTGCCACCGCCGCATGATCTTCCCATCCTGCCTTCGCCGGCGCGAGGAACGCCGTCTCCTTCAAACGGATGAGCGAGGGGGGATCAGGCGTGGAGGATTACCGGGCCGAATTGCTGCGCCAGGTCCGCCTCGGCGACATCGCCACCGGCGAGGCGGCGGGCGCCTGCCTGCCGGGCCTGCTGCGCCGCCTGGCGCATCACGAGGCCCGGGCCGGCCAGACCCCGCACCCATTCCGGCTGTACCATCTGTGGCGCCGCAACAGCCTGCGCCGACAGGTGGCCGATGCCCGCTGGCACGTCGAGCAGGGCCGCGCCGCCCAGATGGGCGAACTCGCCCCGCGGCGCTGACCCCTCGTCGAGGCGCATCGCCCCTGATGGCCCTGCCGCTCAAATCGAGCAGGCCCTCACGTGGCTGCGAGCCCCGCGAGAGCCGACCGGATCGAGCGCTCGCACTGATCTGGCTTTGCTCCCGGCAGTTGCCGGCCAATCCTGTTAGTGCAGGTAGCCCAGGAAGAACAGAATCAGAATGATCGGAATCGGTATGCCGATCAACCAGAGCAGCCCACCTTTCATCATCGTCGCCTCCATGACTCCGTGAATACTCTTGTGGTGTAGTAACGGAGCTTGGCGCGATCCGGTTCCGCCGATCGGCCGGCCGGATTCGTCGGGCCGGGGCGCTCACGCCGCCCGCTCGATCGCCTCGGTCCCTGCGGCGACGCAGATCCGGTCGCGGCCCCGTGCCTTGGCCTCGTACAGGGCCGCGTCGGCCCGGGCGATCGCGGCCTGGATGTCCGGGTCGTGCGCCGCCACCGTCGCGACCCCGATGCTGACCGTGACGGCGATGACGCTGCCGCCATGCGCGATCTCGGCACCCCGCGCGGCGACGCAGAGGCGCTCGGCGATGAGCGCCGCCTCGGACCCGCCGAGACCGACGAGCAGCACCACGAATTCCTCGCCGCCGAAACGGGCGACCGTGTCGGTGCTGCGCACGATCTCCGCCAGCAAGGCGCCGACGTGGCGGATCACCGCGTCGCCGGCATCGTGGCCGTGCTGGTCGTTGACGCGCTTGAAGTGGTCGATGTCGACGACCAGAACGGCGACGCCGCAGCGGCCGCCCCTCGCCTGCGCGAAGGCCGCCTCCGCCGGCCCGGCGAAGCCACGCCGGTTGAAGAGCCCGGTGAGCACGTCGGTGCCCGCGACCTGGCGCAGGTCCTCGATCTGGCGCCGGTAGAAGGCGGCGACCCGGGTCGAGCGGATCGTGGCGTCGTTGAGCTCGCGCTCGGCGGTGCCGATGCGCCGCAGCAGCGAGCGCAGTGCGGCGGAGAGCGCCACGAATTCCCGGGCACCGTCGAGGCGCGGCAGCGTGGTGGCCTCGGCCTCGCGGCCGATCCGGTCCGCCGCCGTCGTCATCCGTCGCAAAGGGGCCGCCGCCTGACGGCCAAGGCACCAGGCGAGCGCGATGCCGATCACGGCCGCGGCGCCGCCGAGGGCGAGCAACGCCTGGATGGAATGCTGCACCGGCGCGAGGGCCTGCGCCTCGGGCCGGGTCGCCACCACGATCCAGCCGAGGCCGGGATCGCCGCTCGCGATCTCGCCCCGCTCGCCCTTCGCCGCCGAGGCAAAGCCCGCCAGCAGCGTGTCCGCCCCGATCGCCGCCGCGAACCGGCCGTGGCCCTGCTCGATCATGGCGCCGACCCGGGCCGGCCCGAATGGCGTCGTGCCGAGTTGCGGGCCCAGGATCACGCGGCCGCGCCGGTCGAGCACCCAGAGGTCGGTGCCCGGCAGCCCCTCGTCGAGAAAGCGCCGCCGGGCGCGGATCGCCCAATCCCAGCTGAGATGGCCGCCGAGCACCCCGATGACCCCGCCCGCAGCGTCGCGTACCGGTGCCGCGAGATCGACGAGGCGCAGGGGCTCGGTCTCGGCGTGGACGAGGAGGCGGCTCAGCAGCACCGCTTCGTGCACGTCGCCGACATTGGGTCGCGTGAGCCCGGTCTCGAACCAGGCCTTCCCGTTCATCGCCAGCCCTTCGAGCAGGCCTTCCGTACCGACGCGAATGCGGCCGTTCGCCGCGACGAAGCCGAGCCAGGCATAGTCCGGCGCGGTCGTGCGCATGGCGGTGAGGACGCTGCGGACTGTCGTCGCATCGCCGCTCCAGCGCTCGCGCAGCGGTTCGAGGGCTGCAACGACCTGGATCTCGCGGAATCGCTCGCGCAACGTGGTGTCGAGGGTCTCGGCCATGCCGGCGGCCAAGCGGGCGAGGCGGGCCTCGGCGAGGCGGACGGCGCTCCGTCGCTCGAGCCAGACGGCGCCGCCCACCGTCACCGCCACCAGGGCGAGGCAGAGCAAGCCGACCAGCGCGGCGAGCTGGTGCTCGAACCGCAGTCGATTCCTGAACGACACGACGCACCTCCGCGACCGGGGGCCGTTCTCACCCGCCTCGCTGACCAATCGGTTCAGCCGATCGACGGCATTCGACCGATCCTGCATTCCCAAAGGGACATTCCGAGGATGCCCGGCCTCACGCCTCCGGGACCGGGTGCCGCCCCTGGCTATGCAGGCGCCGTTCCTGTGCGCCGCGCTCGGCGGCGTCGGTGAGCTGGGTGATGAGCGCGCCGGCCGCGCCGAGGGGAATCAGCAGGAACACCGTGCCGCCGTCGGGTCCACTCACCTCGGCCGCCAGCGTATCGCCACCGTCGATCGTGCTGACGGCGGTGACACTGGTGATCGAGAGGACCCGGGGTCGTGCGTCGTCGGTCATGCCTGCCACTCCTGCGGCACAGATGCCACGAAAGCGGCCCTGAACAATTGCTAACACGTTACACTACAGGGAATTTCTACCACCGTGGGGCGACAGTCGTCCTAAGCCGACCGGCCGAGGTCAGGCGCGGTCCGTCCTCACGGCGCCGCACAGGTGAGGCCGGCGCCGTCGGAGCGGGGAACCTGCGGATAGGCGCAGACCGGCCGCGACCAGGATACGGCCCCGCCGGCGTCGCGCTTCGTCGCGACGAGCTCGCGCGGCGCCTCGCCGGCCTCGACCCAGCGCTCCAGTGCCGTCAGCGGATCGATGCCGGTGTCGCCGATGCCCGGCCCTTCGGTCCCGATGCCGCAATGGTCCATGCCCGGCACCATGAACAGGCGCGCGGTCTTCGCCAGGGACTCGAGGCCGCCCGCACCCTTCGCAAGCGCCTCGTAGAAGGCGACGCTCATGAACGGCGTGACCAGCGGGTCGCCCCAGCCGTGATAGATCAGGAGCTTGCCGCCCGCGTCGCGAAAGGCCGAGAGATCGGCCGCCGGCCTCACCATTCCGGCCGCAGCGTCGTAGGTGGCAGCGTTGTAGACCTGCGCCTGCGGCGCCATCCGAGCCGGATCGGCGGAAAAATCGAAGTCCGCGACCCGGTAGGCCGGCCCGGGCGAGGGCCAGAACGCCATGTAGCGCAGGAAATCGGCCGAGAAGAGCGGCAGGATCGCCGGCGCGTTGCCGAGGCCCGTGAGCCAGCGCGGCCAATGCGCCTCGGAGCCGAGCGGGATGCCGCCGGGATAGAGCGCCCGACCGCCGGCATCCGTCGGGCCGGCATACCACTTCTCCAGGACTCCGACCTCGGCTTCGCTCAGGCAGTCGGGCGACGCCGCGCCGGTGCAGCGGAGCGACGCCGGCTTGAAGCTGCATTGCCGCGGATCGGCGACGAGGCCGGCCTGGTCCTTCGTCCCGCAGGACGCCGCCACCGCGTCGGCCACCTGCTTGACCCGGGGCGTGGTCAGGATCGGCTTGCCGTCGGGGCCGGTATTCGCCTTCGTCACCCAGGCGAAGGTCGTGGCGACGAGCCCCGTATAGTCGAGGGCGGGCGCCCCGCTGATGATCCCGTCGAAGTCCTTCGGGTATTTCAGCGCCTCCATCGCCGCCATGCGGCCGCCGGTGGAACAGCCGGCGAAGTAGGATTTCTGTTGCGGCCGGTCGTAGAAGGCCCGCACCAGCACCTTCGCGGCCCTGGCGGTCTCGGTCACGGCGCGCTGGCCCCAATCCATCCGGGCGACGAGGTCGCCGACGGCCCAGCGCCCGTCGACCGAGCCGGTGCCCCAATGGCCCCCATCCATCGTCGAGGCGGCGTAGCCCCGGCGCAGGCCGTAATTCATCGCGTTGGTGAAGCCGGGCGCGTCCGCGTTGAGGGTGCCGCAGAAGCCGCCGCAGCCGGTGCCGTAATACTTGCCGTTCCAGTTCTGCAGCGGCAGCCGGACCTCGAAGCTGATCGCCGGCCGCACCGTGCCGAGCACCCGGCAATGGGCCGGCAGGTCACCGGAGGCCGGCACCTCGGCGGCGGAGTGTAGGTTCACCGCCTCGATCTTGAGGGTGGCGAGCGCCCCGCATTCCCCGGCGAGCGCCGGGGCCGCCATCAGGCCGACGGCGAGGCCCGCCGCGAGTCCCACTCTCCGCCCCATCTGCCGCTCCCCCGATTCCTTGTCCCGGCGTTTCCGCCGAGCTTAACCGCAACCCCTTGCGCCGTCGCCAGCGGAATGCGCTAAACCCGCCGGAACGACAGATGAGGGCGGGAAGCGCGATGGCAGGACCCACGGCCGGCGGTGGTCTCGAGGATTTCGGCACCTACGACTACATCGTGGTCGGGGCGGGCTCGGCGGGCTGCGTGCTCGCCAACCGCCTCTCGGCCGATCCGCGCCGGCGGGTGCTGGTTCTGGAGGCGGGCGGGCGCGACAACTGGATCTGGTTTCACATCCCGGCCGGCTACCTCTTCGCCATCGGCAACAAGCGGGCGGACTGGCTGTTCACGACCCAGGCGGAGGCGGGGCTGAACGGGCGCCAGCTCGCCTATCCGCGCGGCAAGGTCATCGGCGGCTCCTCGGCCATCAACGCGATGATCTACATGCGCGGCCAGGCCGCCGATTACGACGGCTGGCGCCAGCTCGGCCTTGAAGGCTGGGGCTGGGACGACGTGCTGCCCTACTTCCTCAAGCACGAGGACCACATCGCGCCACCGAACAGCTTTCATCGCTCCGGCGGCGAGTGGCGGGTCGAGCCGCCGCGGATCCGTTGGGCGATCCTCGACGCGATCCGCGACGCCGCGGAGGCCGCCGGCATTCCGAAGATCCCGGACTTCAACACCGGCGACAACGAGGGCTCTTCGTATTTCCAGGTCAACCAGCGCCGGGGCCGGCGCTGGAGCGCGGCCCGCGGCTTCCTCAAGCCGGCGCTCAACCGCCCGAACCTCCGGCTCGAGACCGGGGTGCATGTCGAGCGGGTGCTGATCGAGGAGGGCCGCGCCGTCGGCGTGGTGTTCGGCCGCGGCGGGCAGCGTTACCTCGCGCGGGCGAATGGTGAAGTCGTGCTCTCGGCCGGCGCCGTCGCGACCCCAAAACTCCTCGAACTCTCCGGCATCGGCGACGGGGCGCGGCTTCAGGCCCTCGGCATCGGCGTCGCGCATCACGCGCCCGGCGTCGGCGAGAACCTGCAGGACCACCTGCAGATCCGGCCGGTCTACAAGGTCACCGGCGTCCCGACCCTCAACCTCTCGTATGCGAACCTGGTGAAGCGCGGCTGGATGGGGGTGGAATACGCGTTGTTCCGCACCGGGCCGCTCACCATGGCGCCAAGCCAGGTCGGCGTGTTCACCCGCTCCTCAGCCGATTACGCCACCGCCAACCTCGAATATCACTTCCAGCCGCTCTCGCTGGACAAGTGGGGCGAGGGCCTGCACCGGTTCGGTGCCTTCACGGCGAGCGTCTGCAACCTGCGCCCATCGAGCCGCGGCAGCGTGCATGCGGGCAGCCCCGATCCGCTGGCGCCCCCAGAGATCCGGCCGAACTACCTTTCGACCGACGAAGACCGGCGGGTCGCGGTGGACTCGCTCAAGCTCACCCGCCGCATCGTCGCCCAGGCGCCGCTGGCCCGCTACCGGCCGGAGGAGCACCTGCCGGGGCCCGGTCTCACGAGCGACACCGACCTGCTCAGGGCCGCGGGCGATCTCGGCACCACGATCTTCCATCCGGTCGGCACCGCCCGGATGGGCGCCGACCACGATGCGGGCGCGGTGCTCGACGCGCGCCTGCGGGTGCGCGGGGTCCGGGGCCTAAGGGTCGCCGACGCCTCGGCGATGCCGCGCATCACCTCGGGCAACACCAACTCGCCGACGATCATGCTGGCCGAGAAGGGCGCGGCGATGATCCTGGAGGAGGCCAAGTGAGGGCGTAAGGCCCCGCGCTACTCGGCGGCCATCAGCACCGGGGTGCGGCTCCCCTCGGAAAGGTAGATCAGGCAGGAGCAGCGCAGCAGCGAGGCGAAGTTGCGCACCTCGCCGTGGCGCTCGAGGACCTCGTCGTGCAACTTGGTGGCGAATTTCGCGACGCTGAGTCCCTCCTGGCGGGCAATCTCCTCCAGGATGGTCCAGAACGCGGTCTCGAGTCGCAGGGAGGTGCAGTGCCCGCCGATCCGCAGGGAGCGCGTCTCGTAGGCGTAGCGCTCCGGCGTCTGCTCGGCGAAGATCCGGCACATGGGGGCTCCTCCTCACGTCTGTTGCGGAAATCATATTGAAGCGGGGGACGGGTCGGCAAGCGGCCGATGCGTCGCGGGCGACGGGATCGCGACCCAGCGTTTTCTCGGCGGCGATGCCCGGCACCGGGGATGTCACGATCAACGATCGCCGTTGCAGCCTTGGCCGTGACGTTGCGTTGAGGACCAAACACCCTGGGAGGACGCGATGGCGCAGGAGAGCGTGGCGGACGGGCTGATGCGGACCAAGCCGATCGACCGCCTGCGACAGGATGCGGAGGGCGGCGGCCACACCCTCGAGCGCACGATCGGTCCCTTGAGCCTGATCGGGCTCGGCATCGGGGCGATCATCGGCGCCGGGCTGTTCTCGCTCACCGGCATCGCGGCGGCGGAGAATGCCGGGCCCGCAGTGGTGATCTCGTTCGCCATCGCGGCGATCGGCTGCGCCCTCGCCGGCATGTGCTACAGCGAACTCGCCAGCATGATCCCGGTCTCGGGCAGCGCCTATACCTACGCGTATGCCACGATGGGCGAATTCGTCGCCTGGATCATCGGCTGGGATCTGGTGCTCGAATACGCGGTCGGCGCCGCCACCGTGTCGGTGAGCTGGTCGAAATACGTCGCCACGCTGCTGCAGGATTGGGGCATCGCGCTGCCGCCGCGCCTCCTGCACTCGCCGTTCGAGACGGTGCAGCTCGCCGACGGAGCGACCGTCCACGGCCTCGTCAACCTGCCGGCGGTGCTGATCCTGTGCCTGATCTCGCTGCTCCTGATGCGCGGCGTGCGCGAATCGACCCGGGTCAACAGCGTGATCGTCGTGGTGAAGGTCGCGGTGGTGCTGGTCGTGGTCGGGGTCGGCCTGTTCTACATCAAGGCGCAGAACTACGTCCCGTTCATCCCCGACAACACCGGCACCTTCGGCGAGTACGGCTGGAGCGGCATCATGCGGGCGGCCGGGGTGGTGTTCTTCGCCTATATCGGCTTCGACGCCGTCTCGACGGCGGCGCAGGAGGTGAAGAACCCGCAGCGCACGATGATGATCGGCATCCTCGGCTCGCTCGCGGTCTGCACCGTGCTCTACATCGCCTTCGCGGCGGTGCTGACCGGCCTTGTTCCCTACGCGGCGATGAAGGGCGATGCCGCCCCCGTCGCCACGGCCATCAAGCAGACGCCGTTCCCCTGGCTCCAGACCCTGGTGACGCTCGGCGTCATCGCGGGCTTCACCACCGTGATGCTGGTGCTGCTCTACGGCCAGTCGCGGGTCTTCTTCGCCATGGCGAACGACCGGCTGCTGCCGAAATTCTTCGCCGCGATCCACCCGACCTGGCGCACGCCGTACCGCTCGAACCTGTTCTTCATGGTGTTCGCGGCGCTTCTCGGCGGCCTGACCCCGATCAGCACGCTCGGCCACATGACCAGCATCGGCACGCTGCTCGCCTTCATCATCGTCTGCGCCGGCGTCATCATCATGCGGCGCACCCACCCGAACGAGAAGCGGGGCTACCGCGTGCCGCTGGTGCCGGTGGTGCCTGTGGCCGGAATCGTGGTCTGCCTCGCGATGATGCTCTCCCTCGACGGCGAGACCTGGCTGCGCCTGGTGATCTGGCTCGGGATCGGGCTCGCGATCTATTTCGGTTACGGTCGTCGCCACAGCCGGGTCGGCCGCGACGCGGCGCGCTGACCTCTCCCCTCCCCTGGCGGCCCGCGCCGGGACTGGGTTAAGGCAGTCCGGTCGCGCGCAGCACGCGCCAGGAGGGTTTGGGCATGGAGATCCACAGGAGCGGATCCCGTCCGTCGCAGACGGGCTCCGCCGAGTACTTCACCGGTCAGGTGCGGATCGACCCGCTCCTCAGCCCACCGGACCCGGCCCGGGTCGCCGGCGCCCATGTTACCTTCGAGCCGGGGGCGCGAACGGCCTGGCACACCCATCCCCTTGGCCAGACCCTGATCGTCACCGCGGGTCTCGGCTGGGCTCAAGCGGAGGGTGGGCCGATCGAGGAGATCCGGCCCGGCGATGTGGTGTGGTTCCCGCCCGGCCAGAAGCACTGGCACGGCGCGACCGCCAGCACCGGCATGAGCCATATTGCCATCCAGGAGAAGCAGGACGGCAGCGCCGTGACCTGGCTCGACCCCGTGACTGACGCCGAGTACGGCGCACGCTAGAGCGAGAGAGCCGACCATGCCGCACGTCATCGTGAAGATCTATGCCGGCCGGAGCGACGAGCAGAAGCAGCGCATCGCCGACGAGGTCACAAAGGCGCTGATCGCCGCAGCGGGCTGCTCCGAAGGTGCAGTCTCGGTCGGCATCGAGGATGTCGCGCCGAGCGACTGGACCGCCAGCGTCTACGAGCCCGACATCATCGCCAAGGCGGAGACGATCTTCAAGAAGCCCGGCTACGCGCCGGCCTGAACGCGACCAAGCCCGCCCGCTTTCGCGGGCGGGCTTGGTCATGTGGTTGGTTGCGGGGACAGGATTTGAACCTGTGACCTTCAGGTTATGAGCCTGACGAGCTACCGGGCTGCTCCACCC
>JAEWKL010000416.1 GCA_023386115.1 Pseudomonadota bacterium | reverse complement strand
ATCATGTGCAAGCCCTACGCGACGCTCGGCGACAACATGCCGGCCGCGATGGCCGCGCAGAAGCTCCACGCGGAAGGCCTCGACCCGGCGGCGGTCGAGGCGATCGAGGTCACGCTCTGGGAGCCCTACACGACCTATCCCGGCACGAACTTCAAGGGCCCATACGAGCGGCTGGTGCAGACCCAGGCCAGCACCGCCTTCGCCGTCTCGGCGATGCTCTCGCGCGGGGACATCACCTACGAGATGGGGAACACCCTGCGGGACGACCCGGTGATCCTCGACCTCGTGCGCCGGACGACCGTCCTGCCCGACGCGGAGGGCGGGGCGCTCGATTCCCGCATCACCATCCGGATGAGGGACGGCTCCCGCCGCGAGGCCCATTCCTCGCAGATGCCGCGGGATCTGATCTTCCTGACGCGCGAGCGCACGCTCGCGGTCTTCGCGGCGCGCCTGACGCGCCTCGGCGCGGCCCCGGGCGCCGCCCATGCCCTCGGGGAGCGGTTGTTCGACGGGCTCGACGGCGCCGGCAGCCTCCCGCTCGGCACCGTGATCCACGACATCCTGGCGCTCGCGCGATGACGGTGCCCCGGACCACCGACGGCGGGCACGAGGGCCGGCCCCTCCTGTTCCAGCCGTTCACGATCCGCGGCGTGACGCTCAAGAACCGGATCGTCGTCTCGCCGATGGGCACCTATGCGGCCGAGGACGGCCGCCTGACACCGTTCCAGTTCGCCCATTACCAACGGATGGCGATGGGCGGCGCCGGCCTCGTGATCATGGAGCAGACCTTCGTCACGCGGGCCGGGCGGGTCAGCAACGGCGATCCGGGCCTCTGGGCCGACAGCCAGATCGCGCCGATGGCGGCTCTCGTCGGCGAGATGAAGCGCTACGGCGCCAGGACGGCGATCCAGATCAGCCATGGGGGCCGCAAGGGCGGTCAGCAGCGCGCGCACGAGGGCAACGGCCCGATCGGCGAGCGCGACCTCGCAGCCGGGAACGAGCCGCTCTGTCCCATGGGCGCTTCGGCTGTGCCGCTCTCGGACGGCTGGCGCGTCCCGGTCGCGATGAGCGAGGCGCAGATCGAGGGCGTGATCGAGGCCTACGTCGCCGGCGCGCGTCGCGCGGTCCTCGCCGGCTTCGACCTTCTCGAGCTGCATCTCGCCCACGGCTACCTCCTGCAGAGCTTCCTCTCGCCGATCGCGAACCATCGGACCGACCGCTGGGGCGGTTCGCTCGAGAACCGGATGCGGCTGCCCCTCACCGTCGTGCGGCGCCTGCGCGCCATGCTGCCCGGGTCCATGCCCCTCTTCGCGCGCCTCTCGGTGACGGACTGGATGGAGGGCGGCTGGACGGAGGCGGACAGCGTCGTCCTCGCGCGGGAGCTGAAGGATGCGGGCGTCGACCTCATCGACTGCTCGTCGGGCGGCAACATGCGGGCCGGCGCGACGAACTCGAACCTCGCGCGGGGTCCCGGCTACCAGGTCGCGCTGTCCGACCGGCTGCGGCGGGAAGCGGGCATTCCCACGGCTGCCGTCGGCATGATCCGCACCCCGGCCCATGCCGAGCGGATCCTCCGGGAGGGGCGGTCGGATCTCGTCTGCATCGGGCGCCAGATGCTCTTCGACCCGTTCTGGGCCCATCACGCCGCCTGGGAGATGGGCGTGGAGCGGGACTTCGCGTCCTGGCCCGAGCCCTACGGCTGGTGGCTCGACAAGTGGGCCCGCGCGCTCGAGGCGAACGGCGAGGATCCGCTCGGGGCGGAGCGCTTCGTGGAAGCGGTGGGGTGAGGGGGCACGGGATGAACTGGGGGACCGAGCTCGCGACGACCCGCCAGCGCTACGGCGACCGCATCGGGATCGTCGATGCGGAGGGGCCGCACCGGATCGCGGAGGTGCTCGATGCCGCGGCGGGCATCGCGCGCCGCCTCGCGGCCCGAGGCCTCGGTCCGGGCGCCTTCGTGGCGACGATCTTCCACAATTCGGCGCTCGCGGCATCGGCGAGCTACGCCGTCTCGCTCGCGGGGGCGGCGGAGGTGCCCGTCAACCCCCTGCTGAGCTCCAGCGAGATCGCGCATGCCCTCGCCTGCACGGGCGCCGGGCTGGTCCTGATGGACGGCGCGGATGAGTTCCCGGCCGATTCCGGCGTGCCCTGCGAGGATGTCCGCGGGATCGAGGCCTACGGCTTCGTGCCGGAGGGCTGGCCGGACGTCGATCCGGACGCTCCGAGCCGGATCGTCTTCACCAGCGGCACGACGGGCCCGGCCAAGGGCGCGATCCACACGCATCGGGGCCGCTGGACCGGCACCCTGATGTTGCGCGCCTCCCTGCCCTTCGCGCCGGACGGAGGAAACCGCGCCCTCCTCATGACGCCGTTCTCGCATGGCAGCTCGCTGCTCACCTTCGCCTACCTCGCGCAGGGGGCCAGCGTGCATCTCATGCGCGGCGTCGAGCCGGCGGTGGTGGTGCCGCTCCTGGCCTCCGGCGAGATCACCGAGGCTTTCGCCCCGCCGACGGTGCTGGCCAAGCTCCTCGATGCCTGGGCCCGCCCGGAGCATCGTGACCTCGTCCCGAAGCTGCGCACGATCCTGACCGGAACGGCACCCCTGACGCCGCTCGTCTACCGCGGCGCCGTCGAGCGGTTCGGCGAGATCGTCCGCGTGACCTACGGCAAGAGCGAGATCTTCAACCCGATCACGGTCCTCGATCCGCCCGAGGCCGCCGCGGCTTACGCCGAGCCGCCCGTGGAGGGACTGTGCGTCGGCTGGCCCGCGACGGGCGTCCAGGTCGAGATCCGCGACGAGGCGGGGCGCCGCCTGCCGCGCGGCGAAACCGGGACGATCCACCTGATGAGCCCGCACCTCTCGACCGGCTACATGATGCGCGAGGGCCGGCGGCTGCGGGCCGAGGGCGAGTTCCACGACACCGGCGACATCGGGTTCGTGGACGCACGCGGGCGCCTCTTCCTCGTCGCGCGCCACTCCGACATGATGAAGAGCGGCGGCTACAAGGTCTCGCCCGACGAGGTCGAGCGCGCCCTCGCCCCGTTCCTGCCGGAGACGGAACTCGTCGTCCTCGGCATCCCGTCCGACTACTGGGGCGAGATCGTCACGCTCGTCGCGCAACGGCCGCCCGAGGATTGGCGCGCGCGCCTCGGCCCGGCCCTCGACGCGATGACGCCCTACAAGCGGCCTCGTCTGTTCGCCGCCGTCGAGGCGCTGCCGCGCAACGCGATCGGCAAGATCGTGCGGACGCAGCTCCGCCGCCACCTGATGGAGACCCACGACCTCGTCGAGACGGCCAAGCCTGCCCTCGTCGTCAAGCCTGGCCTCGTCGCCAAGCCTGGCCTCGCCGCCAAGCCTGGCCTCGCCGCAGAGCCGGGAGGAGACGCGGCATGACCCCCTTCTCCCAGGTCCCGGCGATCTACCATCGCCCGGTGGGCGACGTTCTCGTGACGGCGTTGTGCGACGGCTACGTCGCCTACGACACGCTGGAGATCATGCGCGACGACGATCACGCCAAGCTCGCGCGCTTCCTGCGGGACGACGGGAGGGTGGTGCCTCCCGTCGTCTCGATCAACGCCTTCCTGATCCGTGACGGCATCCGCAGCATCCTCGTCGATTGCGGATCGGGCGACATCATGGGGCCGACCTGCGGGCACCTGCCCGGCCTCCTTCGCGGGCTCGGGATCGCCCCCGGCGCGATCACCGACGTGCTGCTGACCCACGTCCATCCGGACCACTCGAACGGCCTCACGGATCCCGCGACGGGGCGCAAGCTGTTCCCGAACGCCCTGGTGCACGTCCACGAGGCGGAAATCGCCCACTGGTTCGACGATGCGGCGAAGGCGGGCGCGACCGAGCGCCAGAAGCGGGTCTACTTCGATGCGGGGCGGGTCCAGCTCGGCCCCTACCTCGACGGCGCGGTGCGCCGGTTCTCGCACGAGCACGAGGCGCTCCCCGGCATCACGGCGGTGCCCTCGACCGGGCACACGCCGGGCCATACCTGCTACATCCTCCGATCGCGCGGCGAGGCGATGATCGTCTGGGGCGACACCGTGCACGTCCCGGAGGTCCAGCTCGGCGATCCGGACGTCGGCATGATCTTCGACACCGACAGTGCGGCGGGCGCGGTCTCGCGGCAGCGCATCCTCCGGCGCTGCGTCGAGGAGGATCTCCTGGTGGCGGGCATGCACATCCACTTCCCCGGCTTCGCCCGCATCCGGCCGGGCCATGTCGGCGCGTTCCGGTACGTCCAGGAGCAGTGGTTCCACGCATTGGGTCACGGTCGGAGCGCCTCCGTCGACCCCTGACGGACCACCCCGAGAACCGGATCTCCACCGAGGCTGAGGACGTTGCCGAGGACAAAGCCATGCCGACCATGAGCATCTGCCACGCTCCCGAGCCCGGCGGTCCGGAGGCGTTGCGCTTCGAGCGGGCCGAACGACCCTGCCCCGCGCCCCACGAGGTGCTGATCCGGGTCGGTGCCGTCGGCGTCAACCGGCTCGACGCGATGCAGCGCGCCGGGCAGTACCCCCTCCCGCCCGGAACGAATCCCGTGCTCGGCGTCGAGTGCGGGGGCACGGTCGTGGAGGTGGGGGCCGAGGTCGACGGGATCGTCCCCGGGACGCGGGTCGCCGCGCTCCTGGCCGGCGGCGGATACGCGGACTACGCCGTGGCCGACCACCGCCACGTCGTCGCCGTGCCGACCGATTGGGACGATGTGCGGGCGGCCTCCGTGATCGAGACCTTCTGCACCGCGCACGAAACTCTGTTCGAGCTGTCCCGCCTCGCCCCGGGGGAACGGGTGCTGATCCATGCCGGCGGCAGCGCCGTCGGCAGCACGGCGATCCTCATGGCGAGGAGCGTCGGCGCCGAGGTCGTGGCGACCGTCGGACGAGAGGACAAGGCCCGCCGATTGCGCGAATGGGGCATCCCGCACGTCGTCAACTACCGCGAGGTCGATTTCGCGGACGCGCTCCGCGAGATCCATCCCGACGGCGTCGACGTGGTGGAGGACTTCGTCGGGCCCGCCTATCTCGCCCGCCACGTGTCGCTCCTGCGCTGGCGCGGCCGGCTCGCCTTCGTCGGGCTGCTGAGCTCCGGATCCTGCCAGATCGACGTCGCCGCGGTGCTCCTCAAGATGCTGCAGCTTCGCGGCTTCACGCTCCGGCCGCACTCGGCCGCCGAGAAGGCGGCCGTCGTCGAGCGCTTCCGCCGGCGCTGGCTGCCGGAGCTTGCCGGCGGCCGCATCACCCCGGCCATCCACGCCGTCCTTCCCTTCGGCCAGGCCGCGGAGGCGCACCGCATGCTGGAGAATGCGGATAATTTCGGGAAGATCGTGCTCCGGATCTGAGACATTCCGGTATGGTGACGGCTGGGATCGCCAACAGGCTGGGATCGCCAACAGACGGCCCATGCATCGCTACGACCTCTTCACCCTCGAACTCTTCATCGCCGTCGTCGAGGAGCAGAGCATCGCGGCGGCGGCGGAGCGCGCGCATATCGCGGCCTCCGCCATCAGCCGGCGCATCTCGGAACTCGAGGCGATGCTCGGCGCCGAGCTCCTAGTGCGCCACTCCAAGGGCATCGACCTGACCGAGGCCGGTACGGCCCTCCTCCATCACGCCCGCACCATCCAGGGCAGCGTCGCCGTGATGGATGCCGAGCTGCGCCACTTCGCCAGCGGCCTTCGCGGCCTGATCCGGGTCTCGGCGAACAAGTCGGCGATCATGGAATCGCTGCCGATGGAACTCGCCGGATTCCTCGCCCTGCACCCGCTGATCCGCATCGACCTCGAGGAAGGCACCAGCCCCGACATCGTGCAGCGGGTCGCCAGCAACCAGGCCGATCTCGGGATCTTCGGGGGCAATATCCCGGCACCGGGATTGCAGATCGTGCCTTACCGGCGCGACGAGCTCGTCGTCGTTCTGCCGCCCGGCCACGTCCTCTCGGGGCGGGCCTCGATCGCTTTCGCCGATCTCCTCGTTCACGACTTCGTCTGCCTGGAGCGAGGCTCCTCGATCGAGACCCTGTGCCGGCGCGCCGCCGAAGATCTCGGCAGCGAGGTTCGTGTGCGGGTCCGGGTCGGCAGCTTCGAGGGCCAGCTGCGCATCATCGAGAACGGTCTCGGCATCGGCATCGTCCCGCGCCAAGTCCTCGCGGGGCAGATGCGGGAGACCGGGCTGACCGCGCTCGCACTCGAGGATTCCTGGCGCCTGCGCCCGCTGCATATCGGCTTGCGCGACCACGCGAGCCTGTCGCGCCCGGCGCGCCGGCTGATCGCCTATCTGACGCAGCCATCTCCAAACGCGACGGCGGCATGCCCAACCGGCGCTTCGTGCGACATGGCGCCGTCCCTACGCTCCTCCCCGCAGCAGCCCTCCGACTGAGAGGGCGCGCATCCGACGCGGCGGAGACGCTGTGCGGGGGAGGACACGTCATGGAAAGCGTCACGGCGGCGAGAACGCTGTTCGCGAAGATCTGGGACGAGCACGTCGTCAGCGACCTCGGCGACGGCGCCGTGCTCCTGCACGTCGACCGGCACCTGCTGCACGATCTCGGCGGCTCGCGCGGCCTGCTCGATCTCAAGCAGCGCGGCCTCACCGTCCACAGCCCCGGCCTCACCTTCGCGACGCCCGACCACGCGATCTCGAGCGCGGCCGGCCGTGCCGGCACCACCGAGACCGGCTGGAGCCTGCTCCACGCCCTGCGGGCCGAGACGCGGGAGGCCGGGATCCGCCTGTTCGACGTCGGCGAGCGCGGCCAGGGCATCGTCCACGTCATCGGGCCGGAACTGGGCCTGAGCCTGCCGGGCACGCTCATCGTCTGCGGCGACAGCCACACCTGCACCCATGGCGGGCTCGGCGCGCTCGCCTTCGGGATCGGCTCGTCGGAGCTGTCGCACGTGCTGGCGACCCAGACCCTGGTCCAGCGCAGGCCGAGGACCATGCGGGTGCGCTTCGAGGGCGCGATGCCGCCTGGCGTGCTGCCGAAGGACCTGATCCTGCACCTGATCGGGGTGATCGGCGCGGCGGGCGGGACCGGCTACGCGGTGGAATATGCGGGCTCGGCGATCCGGGCGATGCCGGTGGAGGGCCGGCTGACGATCTGCAACCTGTCGATCGAGCTCGGCGCCAAGATCGGCATGGTGGCGCCCGACGACGCGACCTTCGCCTATCTGAGGGACAGGCCCTACGCGCCGCGGGGCGAGGCCTGGGACCGGGCGGTCGCCGCCTGGCGCGGGCTCGCGAGCGACCCCGACGCCGCCTTCGACCGCGAGGTGGTGATCGACGTCGCCGGGGTCGCCCCCCAGGTCACCTGGGGCACGAGCCCCGAGCACGTCGTGCCGGTCGACGGCCTGATCCCCGATCCCTCGGCCGAGGCCGACCCGACCCGGGCCCGCGCGATGGCGGCGGCCCTCGACTATATGGGCCTGTCCGCGGGCGGCCCGATCGCCGGCACCCCGGTCGACTGGGTGTTCATCGGCTCCTCCACCAACGGCCGCTTGTCGGACCTGCGCGAGGCCGCCAGCGTCGCCCGCGGCGGGCGGGTGGCCGACGGGGTGCGCGCCTGGGTCGTCCCGGGCTCCGAGATCGTCAAGCGCGAGGCCGAGGCGGAGGGGCTCGACCGGATCTTCGTCGAGGCCGGGTTCGAGTGGCGCGAGCCGGGCTGCTCGATGTGCCTGGCCGCCAACGGCGAGGTCGTGCCGGCCGGGCAGCGCTCGGTCTCGACGTCGAACCGCAACTTCGTCGGCCGCCAGGGGCCGCGCGCCCGCACCCATCTGGCGAGCCCCGGGGTGGGGGGGGCGGGGGGGCGGGCCGG
>JAEWKL010000563.1 GCA_023386115.1 Pseudomonadota bacterium | reverse complement strand
CCAAACAATCACCGCGCGGGCCCCCCGCCGGGGGGGGGGGGGGGCCCGCTCGCGTTGATCGGACCGCACGGGGATGGGTGATCAGGCGGCGTCGCACGCCCGACCGCCGCCGTCCCTCGCGTAGCGGGTCAGCAGCCGCAGGATCTCGCCTCGCGCATCGTAGGCGGCGAACTCGACGGCCAGACGCCGCGCATGCTGTCGACAGGTGGGCCCGTCAAGGACGGTGCGGACCGCGCCCCGGATCGCCTCCGCGGACGGAGTGTTCGTGCGCAGGTCGATGCCGGCGCCGGACCAGGCGATGCGGGCGTTCACGTCCGCCTTGTCCTCCGTCAGGCCTGCCGCGACGAGGGGCACGCCGTGGCTCAGCGCCTGGTTGACGCTGCCGTAACCGCCGTTCGTCACCATCGCGTCGATCCGCGGCAGCAGCCACTCGAAGGGCAGGTAGGCGGCGAGCCGCGCATTCGCGGGGATCGGTCCCGTCAGCGCCTCGACGGGGCGGCCGCCCGTCGTGGCCACGACCAGAACGTCGTCCTCGTTCGCCAGAGCGGCGAGTGTCGGGCTGATCAGGAGATCGAGATCGTGGTTGGCGACCGTCCCCTGCGTGACGAGTACCACCTTGCGCGAGCCGTCGAGCTCGTGCGCCCAGGGCGGCAGCGGCGCCTGGTCGGGCACGATCGGCAACGCGCCGACGAATCGTACAGAGGGCGGGAATGCGCGGGGGAACTCGAAGCCGGGTACCGAGAGCTGCAGGTAGGTGTCGGCGAGGTGCACGACGGACTCGAAGAGCGGCATCGAGAGCGGACCGACACCCATCCGGTCGAGCAGGCGGCGGAGATGCTGGGCCGTGGGCCGCTCGACATGGGCATCGTAGTCGTCCGCGATCTTCGCGCAGGCCGCGAACTCCTCCGGCGTCGTCGCCGGAGGGACCCCCATGAAGAGAGGTGCCCGGTCCTCGCGTGCAGTGTGCAGGATCGTCGTTCCGCACAGCAGTGTCGGCGGCCGAGCCGAGCGCGGGCGGAGCAGCAGGGGAAGAACGCCGAAGAAGCAGTCGTCGCCGATGACGATGTCGGCAGATGTGGCCTGCAGCAGGTCGAGCAACCCGCGATGCTGGTCGGGGATCGTGTCGATGAAGACCCGTTCGATCACGATCCGCAGGTAGTCCAGTCCCGGCTTCGCGGACTTCAGTTCGGGTACGGCAGCGAGAATGCCGTACCCGTCAATGTCCGCAATACCAGGCAGAGCGTGGAACCGTGCGCCGGCTTTCTCGATGCGGTCGCGCAACCATGTTCCAGACAGCACATCCACGGTGTGGCCGTCCGCGATGAGCATTCGGCCGATGGCAAGCAGAGGGTTGATGTGACCGTTCGCCGGTGTCGAGGCGATGAGGATCTTCATGCGCTCGTTCCTCGTGAGATGACGAGGTACGGTCGCCGTCACCCATCCCGGCGGCGGGCCGACCTCGCGAGGAAGGCTGGAGCAGGCGCGTTACATTTCGGCCGCGGAACGGCACGATAGCATTGCAACGGCAAAATCGATCCGACATCTCGAAACAAGGATGTAATTTCTTCAGTCGTGCCCTAATATATAAGTATACGTAGCCGCGGAGATGGAAGCCCGAACGGATGCGAAGGGGCTCGGCGCCCGGGCCGCCGTAGAGTGCGCCTCATTGTGCAGCGAAGCCGGCATCCACGTGGCCTCGCCCCGGAAGCTCGAAGGTCGCGGGGAACAGGACAACTGCCTCCAGACCGCGGGCACCCTGCAGGACCTCATGGAAGGCGGTTCGGCGGCCCGGGCCATCGCTCTTCTCACGCTCGGTTTCATGGCGGCATGCTTGCTGCCCGGCGGCTCCCAAACGAGAGGGCGGCTCCGTTGCAGCGGATTGCGCGCGTGTGCGAACTTCAACGAATGCGCGGTCTTCGGATCATCCGGGCAGCATCGCGTCGTCGGGCCGCGGAAGGACGCGGGCGAGCGCCATCGCGACGTCCGACGCGACCAGCGGCCACTGCACGAGTTCATGGATGCCGGCGCGTGCCAGCGCGGCGGCATCGTCGCCGGCCGCCGAGCCGGTCGCGAGAATGAGCGGGAGGTTGGGAACCTTGCGGTGCAGGGTGGACGCGAAGCCCATCTCCGAGGCCGGCGAGGTCGGCTGGCCTATCAGAACGGCCGCGAAACGGTCGGGAGCCTCCTCCACGGCCGAGAGCGCGAGGTCCATCCGCGAGATCCCTGCCGGCTCGTAGCCGAGCGCCGCCAGGACCTCCTCGTCCCTGAGACGGGAGGCCGGATCGGGATTGAACACCAGGACCGGCTGGCCTCGCCCCAGCGGCAGACCGGGAGCGCCTTGAAAGGCTGGTGATCCGGTACGCTCGGGGATCGCCGCGCAGGGAAGCCAGACGGCGAAGCAGGTCCCGGCACCGGGTCGGCTGGCGACCGTGATCGTGCCGCCGTGCTCGTGCACGATCTCGCGCGCCGTCGCGAGCCCGAGCCCGTTGCCCGCCGGCCGGGTGGTGAAGAACGGCTCGAAGATCCGGCTGCAGGTAGCCTCGTCCATGCCGCGGCCCCGGTCCTCGACGAGGATCCGGACGTAGCGGCCAGCCGGAAGCGGATCGGGAAGCCCGGAGGTCGAAGCCGCGACTTGGCGGATCTCGGCCCTGATCACGAGCGGCCCGACCCCGTCCATCGCCTGCGCGGCGTTGTTGCCGAGATTCAGGATCACCTGCTGCAGCTGGGTGGCTTCGCCGGATACCACGGCATCGGGTCCGCCCTCCCGGAGCGTCAGCTCGACCCCGGGCGGCAGAGAGGCGCGCAGCAGGGAGACGCTCTCCGCCACCAGGGCCGACACGCGGATGGGGCGGCGCGCGGCGTCCCGGCGGCGGCCGAAGGTGAGGATCTGCTCGACGAGGTCGCGCGCGCGCTCGCCGGCGCGGCGGATCTCGCCGAGATGCGGCCTCGACCGGTCCTTCGGGTGAACCTGCTCCTCCGCCATCTCCGCGTAGCCGAGGATCGCACCGACGATGTTGTTGAAGTTGTGGGCGATCCCGCTCGCGAACGTGCCGACCGTCTCCATGCGCCGCGCCTGCTGCAGCCGGCGCTCGAGACGGACCCGGTCCTGCTCCAGGCTCTCGCGCCCGACGGCATTGGCGAAGACGTCGAAGGCCATCCTGAGAAGGCCGCGCTCGTCGCTCCGCAGATCGAGCCTGGATCGGATGCCGTCGAAGCCGAGGAGGCCGATCTCTCCCTGTCCCGCCACACTGGACACGCAGGCCCAGTCCTGCAGCCCCAGCATCGTGAGGGCATCGGTCCCCGGCCCAGCGGGCCCCCGTCCGGCCGGCGGGATCTGGACGACATCATCCCCCTGGCGGGCCATGCGCGCCGCGAGCAACCGCGTGCGCTCGGCCCACCCGTCCGGCAGGAGGGACCCGTCCGCGCTCCAATGGAAAATCCGCCTGTTCTGCCCGAAGAGCAGGAAGTAGGCGCGCTCCGCCCCGAGATGCTCGCCGAGTGCGGCCAGAGCCTGCTCGATCCGCGCGCCCAGTTCGCGCGGCGGCGCATCGATGAAGCCGAGGGACAGCCCGGTGATCAGGTGCTCCAGCGCAGCACGCCTCTGGAGGCTCGATGCCCGCGACCGGAGCCGCAATCCGAGGTGGACGAGCAGCAGGACGAGCGACACCGAGACCGCGTAGAGCACAACCCGATAGCGCCGTGCGGTCTCGCGGGACGCGCCCTGGCGGGTGATCACCATGGTGCGAAGGTAGGCCTGCTGTCGATCGACCGGGATTGCGGAGAGAGCTTTCAGGGCCTCGTCCACGCGCGGCAGGAGCCGGTGCAGCATGTGCCCATGGGCGAGCAGCGCCTGAACGTCCGGATCGTCGCGCGCGCCGACCTCCTTCGTCAGCCGGTCGAGCCGGTCCGCGACCTCGTTCGCGGCCGCCGGTGCGGAATCGAGCGTCAGGTGCAGCATCGCCGCGGCGAGCTCGCTCACCCGGGCCAGCAGCCGGCTGTCGTCGCCGTTCTTGGTGATGGCGGTGCCGAACAGCCCGAAATAGGCGAGCGAGTTCTGAAGGAGCGCGTTCTCCGTCTTGAAGCGCTCGATCAGCTCCTCCTGCCGGTGGATGGAGGCGGCCAGCGCGTCGATCGCGGGGCGTGTCCGGGCGCCCGGCGAAGCGATGCGGTGCATCTGCCCGACGATCCCGTAGAGGCCAGCGATCTCCCGCACGAGGGGATCGTAGTTGCGCAGCGTTCCCGCTCGGGCCATCAGAACGTCCTTCTGCAGAATGCTCTCCGCGACCGCCATCCGGTCGAGATTCTGCAGGGCCTGATCGTACATCTCCGCGTCGGCATTGATCGCGCCGGAGGACAGCCACGTGAGCAGCAGCAGAAGCAGCGGGACGGCGAGGAGCGCCGGAGGGGCGATCCTCATGGCGCCGCCGATCGCAGGGGCTTGCCCTGGTAGCGCCCCGTCAGGGTCCGCAGGAAGACGACGATCTGGTCGACCTGCCCGTCCGTCAGTGTCCGGTCGAGCTGAGACTTCGCCATCCGCCGGACCGCCTCGTGCAGCGTGGCGGCGCTGCCGTCGTGGAAGTAGGGCGGGGTCGTCGCGACGTTCCTGAGGCTCGGCACCCGCAGGATCTCGGGCCGATGCGTCGACAGGGGGTGGAAGACGCCGAGGCGCTGCTTGAGATTGGCTCCGACGTTCACGCCTTGGTGGCAGGACACGCAGCCCAGCGACTTGAAGGTCTCGTACCCGCTCAGTTCCTCAGCCGAGAGGGCGGTCGTGTCGCCGTGCAGCCAGCGGTCGAACGGGCTGTCGGGCGTCAGCAGCGATCGTTCGTAGGTGGCCAGTGCGTCGAGCAGGTCGGCCCGGTTCGGATCGCGGCCGAACGTGCTGCGGAAACGCTCCGCCAGATCCGCATCCGACCGAAGCCGGGCGACAACGTCGTCGACACGCACGCCCATGATCTCAGGGCTTTCGAGCGAACTCTCCGCCTGCTCCTCGAGAGTTCGGAACTGCCCTTCCCAACCGAGCCGGTAGCTCAGCGCCGCATTGAAGACCGTGGGCGTGTTGAAGGGGGCAACCGAGCCGGTGGGCATCGAGCTCCGAACGCGGCCGTCCGCACCGTTGGTGCGGGTGTCGTGGCACGTCGCGCAGGAGCGCGCTCCGTCGGCCGACAGACGCGGGTCCGCGAACAGGCTCTCGCCGAGCGCGAGCACACGCGGGTCGGCTGCCGGCGGGACTGGAACCGGGCTGATCGGCTCCTGATCGGCAGGAGGTGTCGGTGCCGCTTCCGGGAGCGGCGGCGCAAGCGCAGGCGCGGCTGCGCCGGCCATCAGCCCTGCGCAGAGCACCCAGGGACGCGCAGGGCGGCAGGCGCGAACAAGCCAGTCGACGCTCGGTCTCATCCCAGCTCCTGGTGCCCTGGACGTCGCGGATCGCTCGTCCCCCGGGAGCCAGTTCCTCGGGCTCATTCCACCGCCACCGGCAGGGCGAAGACGTAGCCGATGCCGCGCTCGGTCAGGATGATGCGGGGCTGGCTGGGATCGGCTTCGAGCTTGCGCCGCAGCCGCAGGATCTGGACGTCGATGCTGCGGTCGAAGACGTCCTCGTGCACCCGGGTCGCCTGCAGGAGGTGCTCCCGTGTGAGAGGCCGCTGCGGGGCCGACACGAAGGCCAGCAGCAGCGCGTACTCGCCCTTGGTCAGCATCACCGGCTCGCCGGCCGGGTCGGTCAGCCGGCGCGTGCGCGTCGCGAGCTGCCACCCGTCGAAGTGGTAGGTCGCGAACGTGCCGCCCTGCTGCTGGGCAGCCCGCCATGCATCCTGCCGGCGCAGCACAGTCCGGATGCGCGCGAGGAGCTCGCGCGGGCTGAACGGCTTGACGAGATAGTCGTCCGCGCCGAGCTCGAGCCCGATCACCCGATCGATCTCGTCCCGGCGATGGCCGGTGGTGATGATGACCGGGAGTTCGGAGCGGGCGCGGATCTCGCGCAGAAGGGTCAGACCGTCGTCGGTCCCGAGTCGCAGGTCGAGAATCACGAGGTGCGGCTCGCCTGCGCGCAGCCGCGCGGCCATCTCCTGGCGGTTGGAGGCGGTCTGCACCTGGAGGTCGTGCTCGCCGAGATAGGTCGTGAGGAGATCGCGCATCGCAGGATCGTCGTCGACCACAAGCACGCGGATCGGAAGTTCCATCGTGGAGCCAACCTGCTCGCGAGGGAGCGTTGTCACATTCATCGGGGGTGCCCAGATCTTTCCAAGACGTAGCGTTGCTTCCAAGCCTCCGAGACAGACGTCTCGCTCAGGCTAGGATGACCGGATAAATTGGCGGTCGAGTCGGTTGCGCCTCATCCGAGATGAGCCGAGCGACCAGTCGACGAGGCTGACGCACGCTTTCGTGCAGGCTCCGCCCGAGCGACGCAGCGGGCGACCTCGCTGCTGCCGGTCGAGTGACCGACATGGGTGGCGTTTTGCAGGTCGAGCGCCGCGACGAGTGCGGCGACGTCGACGTAGGTGTCCATCGCGTTGCCGGTTGCGGTCTGGGTCGATCCGCCGTGACCGCGGCGGTCGTGAGCGATGACGCCGTAGCCGCGACCGAGGAAGAACAGCATCTCGGCGTCCCGTCCTCGGTCGTGGTGGTCCTCATCGGACAATCCTGCCGGAATTCGGAGTAGGGAGAGCCATGCCGCGATGGGTCTGCTTGATGAGTGTCCAGACAGCAGGCGATCACCACAGGGGGGACACTGGAGCTTTGGCTTATCGCCCGCAACGAGGCGGACCGTTCGATCCCCGCCAAAGTCCCCGACTTTCCCGCCAGACTTGGAAATCCGCGGCTGTCGCGGAGCTGTGGACGGGGCGACTGGTGCGAAGAGCCGCGTTCCGCCCGCCTCAATCGCGTAGCCCATGCCACACCTGGTAGGCTTGCCGGCTGCGGCTGAGGACGGTCTCGCCGGACCCCATCGCTGGAACCAGGATCCCGGTGACGTCGAACTCCATCTGGCCGGGGCAGGGATGAGCCTGCGGCGATGGCGTAAGCCTCGGAGCCCATCCCCGCAAGCCGCTCGCCGTAGACGCGCCGGCCGATCTTGGACGGCGAAACAGATCCCGACCGCGTCATCATCCTCGTCCGTGCCCAGGTGGTAGCCGTAAAAACGCCCTCGCGTGTCTCAGGCTGTGAGGGACCTTCTCATGGTCTCGGGAATTCGTGTTACAAGATAATGTCTGTTGCATAATGTCTGTTGCCCGCGGAAATCCGAGCAAACCTCGAAGCTGAAATACTTCTGTAACGGGAGCACGCGACAAGGACTGCGCTCAGATGGACGCCGCCAGATGGTCGTAGCGACTTTGGCGACGCTCGATGGCCTCATCGTCGCGAACGTTCAGAGGACCCGATGCAGCCAATGGCCCCTGCCACCCAGTCCGTGCTCGAACGCATCGAGATCTATAAGCGACGCGAGATCGCCGAGGCGAAGCTGCGGGTTCCGGAAGCGGCCCTCACGGCCCGGGCCGCGGCCCAGAGCCCGCCGCGGGGCTTTGCGGACGCCATTGCGGCGCACATCGTGGCCGGACGGCCGGCCCTGATCGCCGAGGTGAAGAAGGCTTCGCCCTCGAAGGGACTGATCCGGGCCGATTTCGACCCGGCGGCCCTGGCCGCCGCCTACGAGGCCGGCGGCGCGACCTGCCTCTCGGTGCTCACCGACGAGCCGTCCTTCCAGGGCCGCCCGGACTACCTCGTGCAGGCACGCGCCGCCTGCTCCCTGCCGGTCCTGCGCAAGGACTTTATGTTCGAGCCCTACCAGGTGCTGGAGGCCCGGGTCTGGGGCGCCGATTGCGTGCTCGCGATCATGGCCTGCCTCGACGACGACGAGGCGGCTGCGATCGTCGATGCCGCGCACGATCTCGGAATGGACGTGCTGGTCGAGGTGCACGACGCGGACGAACTGGAGCGGGCGGTTCCCCTGGGCACGCGCCTGATCGGCATCAACAACCGCAACCTGAAAACCTTCGAGGTCTCGTTGGAGACCGCCGCGCGCCTGCGTCCCGGCATCCCGGACGACCGCATCGCCGTCGCCGAGAGCGGCATTGCCGGCCACGAGGACGTGATGCGCCTTCGCGAGAGCGGCCTGCACGCGGTGCTCGTCGGCGAGAGCCTGATGCGGCAGGCGGACCTCGCCGCAGCCACGCGCAGGCTCCTGTTCGGCGCAACCTGAGTCGGGCGGGTGAAATCGGCGGCGGCTCAGTCCGGCAGCACCTCGAGCACGATCTTGCCCTTGGGCGCGGCCTGCTCGCCTTCCAGCATCAGGTGCGCTTCGCGCGCCCTTGCGAGCGGGAGGACTGCCCCGACCCGTGTCGTGAGTTCCCCGCCTTCGAGAAGCGCGGCGAGCGGGGAGAGGTGCTCGTTCGTCACCCGCACCAGAAAGAACTCCGCCCTGACGCCGTGCTGCTCGGCACGTGCCTGGTCGGGCTGGGAGACCGCGGACACCAGCCGGCCGCCGCGGCGCAGGACCTTGAACGAGCGGGTCTGCGTCTCGCCTCCGACCAGGTCGAGAACGGCATCGACCCCGCACATCTCGTCCTCGAACCGCTGCGCGCGGTAATCCACCACCTGTTCGGCACCGAGGCTCCGGACATAGGCGAGATCGTCCGCTCCGGCCGTCGCGATCGTGTGAAAGCCGGCTCGGCGTGCCAGTTGCACGGCGTAGGCTCCGACGTTGCCCGCCGCACCATGGATGAGCACGGTTTGGCCCGACTGGAGCCGGGCCTGCTCGAACAATCCCTGCCAAGCCGTGGCGGCGATCACGGGGACGGAAGCGGTCTGGACATGCGTGAGCGAGCGCGGCTTTCCAGCCAGCATGGCGGCAGAGGCGACGGCGTACTCGGCATAGGCGCCGACGAACCTGGAATTCGTCAGGCCGAAGACTTCGTCGCCGGCAGCGAACCCGGTGATGCCCGGGCCGACGGCTTCGACGACGCCGGACAGGTCCGAGCCCAGAGTCAGGGGAAGTGGCTGCGGCAGGACGCTCCGCCCTGCTCTGATCCAGCCGTCCCAGGGTCCGACGCCGGCCGCGTGCACTCGGACGAGCACCTCGCCCTCACCCGGATCGGGCCGGGGCACGCTCTCGAAGCTCATCACCGTCGGCGGGCCGAACGCATGCACCCGCCACGCCATCATCGTTGCGCGAGCCGCATCGCTGTCGGGAAACTCGGGTGCCATGCTCTGCTCCTTCTGCCTTCGGTTGCCACGACGGCCGACCTGGAACGATGGCGTCGTCGCCGCTGCCGGGTCGGGAACTGCCAGCGGCTTGTCGCCAGCCTCGACGATGAACACGGCCAGCAGACGGGCGGCTTCGCTGTCGCTCGCGTTCTCGCTGATCGGGTGATGGGCGCCGGGCTCCTCGAAGAAGCTCTCGCCGGCGCGGTAGACCTTTGCAGGTTCGTCGCCGACGCGGCTGCGAACTGCACCCTGCTGGACATCGCCCGCTGGCAGGGGCGCTGTCGGTGAGCGCTTGGTCCGGCCAAGCACCCGAGTCGGTCGTCTGTGGCAGCAAAGGGAGGGCAACGCACGGCTCCCCACACTGCGACGGACGCACAGACATCAGCAGCTCCATGTTTGCTACAGGAACTCCGGCATCGACCCGGGATCCCTTGGATCTGCTTTGAAGTGAATAGTGGGACGCCGGTTTGTCGCACGCAATGCGGCAGACCCCGCGATCCCCGCCAACCGCCCCGACTTTTCCGCCAAGCGGTCGCAGCATTTGGGAGGGCGGTGCTATACGTCCACGATCTGGGAGGTGGCCATGGCCGACCGAACCGTCGCCATCGTGATCCACGACGGCGTCCAGGCGCTCGACGTGACAGGCCCGGGAGACGTCTTTGCCGAGACGAACGGCATCCTGGGTGGGAGCGCGTCCTACCGGACCGTGCTGGTGGCGCGCACGCGCGAGCCCGTCACCGCGTCGAACGGCATGCGCCTGCTCCCCGACCTCGCCTTCGAGGAGGCGCAGCAGACCTTCTCGATCGTGCTCGTCGCCGGCGGACCCGAGCTTCCGACGGCCCCCCCCGACGATGAGCTCTCGGCCTGGTTGAGGACGGCCGCCGCACGGGCTGACCTCTACGGCTCGATCTGTACGGGCGCCTTCGCGCTCGGCCATGCCGGACTGCTCGACGGGCGGGCGGCGACCACCCACTGGCAGATCGCCCAGCACCTCGCCGCCCTCTTCCCGCAGGCGAAGATCGATCCCGACAGGATCTACCTGCGCGACGGCCGCCTCATCACTTCGGCCGGGGTCACGGCGGGGATCGACCTCGCACTGGCCCTGGTCGCGGAGGATCATGGTGCGACAGTCGCGCAGGCTGTGGCCAAGCGGCTCCTGGTGATCGCCCAGCGACAAGGCGGCCAGTCGCAGTTCAGCCCCTTCCTCGCGGCGCCTGCCGACGCGGGTTCGCCGCTCGCCAGAGTGCAGCAGCATGTTCTGGAGCATCTGGGCGAGACGCTCTCGGTCCGGCAACTGGCCGCCGTCGCGCAGACCAGCGAGCGATCGCTGTGGCGGCTGTTCAAGGACGTCGGTCTGACGCCGCACGACTTCGTCGAGGGCGCGCGGGTGGACGCGGCGCGCAACCTGCTGGAGGGCACCGAGACGCCGCTCAAGGTGGTCGCCTACGACTGCGGCTTCGGCAATCCCGAACGGATGCGGGCGGTCTTCTGCCGGCGGCTGGGCGTCTCGCCTGCGCAGTACCGCGACAGCTTCCGCATGCGATCGGACACGTTCGAAGCCGCCGATTAGACAGGACTCGGCGCCGACCGCCCGCCAGGGTGTGGATCAAGCATGCGGTCGATGACGGCTGCAACGAAGATCCCGGCTGATCGGAACGCCTTTGTCATCGCGCCGGCCGAAGACCACCCCCGACGATGCGAGGTGCGGCGTTCGGTCAGCGAAGGGTCCCGGTTCGTCGCCGTCAATCTGCGGGGCCACGGCGCCAGCGACGCGCCCGGGCAGGAATACACGCTGGCGGGCTGAGCCGACGATGTCGCCTTGGCAATGCTGGACAGTCGGCCTCTGGGGTCGTCGCCGTGCCCTGGTCAGCCACGTGCAGACCGTGCCCTTGACCAGGACGCCACCGCGCCTGCACCGCCTCGCACCTCCGGAACTGCGAGTGCATGGCAGGAAAGCCGGGTCGGATGGCGGAGATCGGACGGTCCGCCTCGTTGCGTGCGGCAAGCCACAGCTCCAATATCATCCCTGAAGGGGGCGCCGGACTTCCGGCGTGGCCTTGAACAGTCCGGAGCGAGGACGGCGATAGATTTCAAGTTATCTGGAGTTGATGGCGATGCGTGTCATCATGATCAGGTGCGATACAGAGATTTTCTACAGGAACTGAGACGCGCAGGACGTAGGACCGGTCATCAGGCCGATGAGGGTCAACGCGGGAACTGGCCGTCGGCACTCCTCGCAGCTCGCAGCAGATCGGGAGCCCCACGATGGTCAATCAACGCTGCTTCGTTCTCGTCCACGGGGCCTGGTACGGCGCCTGGGTCTGGCAGGACGTCCTCGCCCGACTGCGGAGACTGGGTCATCTGGCGAGCGCACCGACCCTGACTGGCCTCGGCGAACGCCGGCATCTCGAGCGTGGCCGCGTCGATCTGGAGACCCACGTCGAGGACGTCGTCGCGCACATCGAGATGGAAGATCTGCGCAACGTCACCCTCGTGGGCTGGAGCTACGCCGGCATGGTCGTCACGGGCGTCCTGGCCCGCATCCCCGAGCGGATCCGCGACATCGTCTACCTGGATGCCTTCCTGCCGGAGGACGGGCAGGCGCTCGTCGACTACGCATTGCCGGAGATACGCCCGAGCTATGAAGCCGCGCGCGTGAACGACCTGCCGATCCCGCCGATGCCGGTGGCGGCTTCCGGCATCACGGACCCGAAGACCATCGCCTTCGTCGAGCCGCGTCTGGTCTCCCAGCCCTGGAAGACCTTCTTCCAGCCGGTCAAGGCACTGAAGACGCGTCCCGATATCCCGTTCGCCTACGTGGTCTGCGCGCAGATCCATCCGGTGCTCTTCATGGGGCGTCTTCCGGGGATGCAGGCCGATCCCGCCATCCGGAAGGCGATTCTCGACACGCATCACCAGCCGATGCTGTCGATGCCGGACGAGACCGTCTCGGTGATCGTCGGGGACTGAGCGGGATTGCGGCGGACCGCCTGAGACCGCCGCCGCCCCGCATGAAGGTGACGGCAGGCCTCACGCGCAAAGATACAAATTGTGCCGCAACGGTGAGACCGAAAATTTGGTAATGGGAGTTCGACAATGGCCAGCGAGATATCCGGTATCAAGATCCCCGACAGCAAGATCGCGCGCGAAGCCGCAGAGCTGGTGCGACAGCATGAATCGGAGCTGTTGTTCAACCACTCTGTGCGTGTTTTTATCTTCGGCGCGATGAAAGGCGTTCGCGAAGGTATGAAGTTCGACCGCGAACTGCTCTATGTCGCATCCCTGTTCCACGACATGGGCCTCGTCGACGCCTACCACACCGACACGAAGCGGTTCGAAGTCGATGGCGCCGATGCCGCGCGCGAGTTTCTCAGGAGCCACGGCATTCCCGAGCCGAAGGCGGATCTGGTCTGGGAAGCGGTCGCATTGCATACGACGCCTGGAATACCCGAATACATGCGGCCGGAGATCGCTCTCACGAAAGCGGGCGTCGTGATGGACGTGCTCGGCATTGGCTATGACGCCTACACTTCGGAACAGCGCGATCAGACCATTTCCGCGTTTCCTCGAGGCGATTTCAAGGGCGAGTTCGTTCAGGAGCAGCTTCGTTCGGCTTTGAAGAAGCCGCAGACGACGTTCGGAACGGTCAACTTCGAATATATAGAACACTCCGGCCATTCCATCTGCAAGCCGAACGTATGCGCACGCATTCTCGCTGCTCCGTGGGCGAGCTGAGCTTTAGGCAGAGGTCGAGACAACGGAGGACGGTCGATCAAACTTCAGATATGTGCCGAAGTACCTGAAATCATCGGATTTCCGCGCCGAGCAACCCTGATCTATCGCGTGGTCACCATGTTCGGAACCCCGACATCCCTGATCTGGCTGACCCTCGGCGCCTTCGCCATCGGCACAGAGGATTTCATGATCGCCGGTCTGCTTCCGGCCCTGGCACGGGACCTGGACGTCGGCTTGGCTCCCGGCGGTCACTTGGTCACCGCCTTTTCCCTCACCTATGCCGTCGGTGCTCCGATCATGGCGGTGCTGACGGCCAAGCTGGAGCGGCGCCGCCTGCTGGCCATCGCCATGGCCGGCTTCACTCTAGCCAATCTGCTCGCCGCGCTGGCGCCGGACTATGCCGCATTGCTGGCCGCGCGGCTGATGCTGGCTCTGTCCGCCGCCAGCTTCATGCCCGCGGCGAGCGGCGATGCGGGAGGGCCGGAGCGGCGGGGCCGCACCCTGTCGAGGTTGCGAGATCCGCCACGAGGTGCGTGCCGGCCTCGGTTCCGTCGCTCGTCCACAGCTCGGTGCCGTGCACAGGGTCGGTGTCCTCGAAGAACACCGACTCGCCGCTGGCGGCAAACCAGCCCGGATAGCTGAAGCCTCCCACCGCGCGCGTGCCGCTCGAGGCATTCGAACGGGGCGAGAGGCGGCCGAGGCCGCAGACGCCGTGGCCGCTGGTGCAGCCGGAGCCGGGGCACGCTCCGAACCCGACCAGCAGGCCGGCGACCGCGTGACTTGCCCCACGTCCCGCAGCGCTCCTTCCGTGGGCGCCACAAGGGCGAGGCGGGAAGCGGCCTCGGCCTCGCCGTCGCCGAGACGGTGTCCCGCCGGAGCGGCCTGAGCTTGCGCCCGCGCAACCGGCCGGACCGGCCGGGGCTTCAAGCGGAGATCGTCCAGGGCAGAGATCGGTCAGCCGAGATCCGGGCAGAAGATGTCCTTCAGGGTCGCCAGCATCCGGGCGGTCCTGGGATCCTCCAGCCTGTAATAGAGCGTCTGGCTCTCTCGCCGGAACGCGACCAGCCCGTCCTCGCGGAGCTTGGCGAGATGCTGCGACAGGGCCGACTGGCTGAGCTCGACCTCCCCGGCGAGGCTGGTCACGTCCATCTCGCCGCGCGCGACCAGCAGGCACAGGATCAGCAGGCGCTTCTCGTTGGCGAGCAGGCGGAGCAGGCGGGCCGCGTCGGCGGCCTTGTCCTGGAGGCGCATCAGGTCGGTCGGCGTCGCGGCGTCCATCGGCCCCTGTCCCGGCATGTCGGATCGAGCGTATTTCAGTCGTTCTCATATGGCGATGCTGGAAGCATCTGTTCCATGCTCAAGCGCGCCGCTGGCTCCATGGCTCGTCGCCGAGATGCATCGGTCGCCCGCCAATGGGCGGCTTCGTATCTCCAGAGGGCGCTTGTACGGCGCGGCGCCCGCCGACGTCCAGGATTGCAACCCCAGACGGACGGTTCGAGCGGCGCCCCATCCGCAGGGGAACGCCCCGCACCGCCTGGTCTCATCCCGCCGCGCCTTCGAACGGTTCCGGTCGGAGGCGCCGGCTCAG
>JAEWKL010000363.1 GCA_023386115.1 Pseudomonadota bacterium | reverse complement strand
TCGACGGCTTCAACCAGCGCGAAGGCGTGTGCCGCGACTTCGCGCATCTGGCCGTCACCTTCTGCCGCTGCATGAACATCCCGGCGCGCTACTGCACGGGCTATCTCGGCGATATCGGCGTGCCGGCGGTGCCCGACCCGATGGACTTTTCCGCCTGGTTCGAGGTCTACCTGGGCGGGCGCTGGTACACGTTCGACGCGCGCCACAACCGGCCGCGCATCGGCCGCATCGTCATGGCCCGGGGCCGCGACGCCACCGACGTGGCGATCTCGACCAGCTTCGGCCCGGCCCGGCTCGCCCGGTTCGAGGTCCATACCGACGAGGTGCTGGAACCGGCGCCGGAGGCTTTGCCGCCGACAGAGTGGCTCCAGGCCGCGGAGTAAAAGCCGCGGCGCAAACCAATCGTGCGGCCGGGCCTCTGATTCGCCCCCGAAGCGGAGGACCGGCCCGCCACCTCCCCCTCCGCTGTCAAGCCTGGATGAGCGACCATTCTCCGGCTATGGCGGCGCGATGCTGCTTCGTCCCTACCAGCGCGCGAGCCTCGACGCGCTCCAGGCCGATTGGGCGCGCGGCGGCCGCAACGGCCTGATCGTGCTGCCGACCGGGGCCGGCAAGAGCCTCGTCATCGCCACCCTGGTGCGGGAGACGATGGCTCGCGATCCCGGTACCCGGATCGCCGTCGTCACCCATACCCGCGAACTGATCGCCCAGAACCACGCCGAACTCCTGAACCTCTGGCCCGAGGCGCCGGCCGGCATCGTCTCGGCCGGGCTCGGACGGCGCGAGGAGACGAAGGCCATCCTGTTCTGCGGCATCCAGTCGGTGTGGAACCGCGTCGCGGCGACCGGCGGCTTCGATCTGGTGATCGTCGACGAGGCCCACCTGATCCCCCGCGACGCCGAGACCCGCTACGGCCGCTTCCTCGACGCGGTGCGGGCGCGCTCCCCCGCGATGCGCCTCGTCGGGCTGACCGCCACACCCTACCGCCTCGACAGCGGCCGCCTCGACGAGGGGCAGGGCCGCGTCTTCGATCGCATCGTCTACGAGGCGCAGGTCGGCGACCTGATCCGCGAAGGCCACCTCGCGCTCCTGGTCTCAAAGGCCACCGCCACGATCCTCGACGTCAGCGGGGTGCCGCTGCGGGCGGGCGATTACGTGCCGGGGGCGCTGGAGGCGGCGGTGAACCGCGACGTCATCACCAAGGCCGCAGTGGCCGAGATGGTGGCGTATGGCGCCGAACGCCGGGCCTGGCTCGCCTTCTGCGCCGGCGTGAAGCACGCCGACGCGGTGCGGGACGCGATCCGGGCGGAGGGGTTCTCCTGCGAATCGATTTCGGGCGAGACGGGCAAGCGTGAGCGCGACCGCATCGTGCGCGACTTCAGGGCCGGGCGCCTGCGCTGCCTCACCTCGGTCGGGGTGCTGGCGACCGGCTTCAACGTGCCGGAGGTCGACCTGATCGCGCTCCTGCGCCCGACCCAGAGCACCGGCCTCTACGTGCAGCAGGTCGGCCGGGGCCTGCGCCGGGCCAAGGGCAAGACGGACGCCCTGGTGCTCGATTATGCCGGCCTCGTGCGCCGCCATGGGCCGATCGACGTGCTCTCGGCCAATGCGGTCGCGCGGGCGCGGCTGCTCGGCGAGAGCGGGGGACCGCGGGCCAAGCCCTGTCCCGGCTGCGGGGCGTTGATCGCGCTCAATGCCAGCACTTGCGAATCCTGCTGGGTCGAGCCGGAGGAGGAGGACGCCGAGATGCCGCACGAGGCGGTGGCCGACGACGAGACCGCGGTCCTCTCCGCCGGGACCGTGGCGGTGGTGCGCGAGGCCCATGCGCGCTGGTGGCCGGTCGCCGGTTGGCGCTTCCGGCGCGAGGCGCGTCCGCGCGGCCCCGACGTGCTGGCGGTGGCGCTGGAGGGCGACGAGGACGCCATGACCGTGTGCCTCGATCTCGAAGCCACGGGCTTTGCCCGCGAGAAGGCGGTGCAGTGGTGGCGGCGCCTCGGCGGCGAGATGCCCCCGCCCCTCGATATCGACGAGGCCTTGGCGCGCTGCGATGAGCTGTCCCGTCCGGAAGCGGTGCGGGTGGTGCCGACCGGCCGGCTCTCCGAGAGCGTCGATTATCGTCTGGCCGACGGGGCGACCTGGACCGATACGCGGCGGGTGGCCTGAGGCGTCAGCCCGCCGCGATCAACCGCGCGATCTCGGCCTCCGCGACGGCCTTCTCGGCGACGACCTCGGCGGCGAGCGCGCGGATCGCCTCGAGGTCGCCGGCATGGCAGGCAGTCTCGAGGGTGGCGCAAAGGCGCGACAGCCGGGTGAAGCCGATCAGCCCCGACGAGGCGATCACCCCATGTGCTGCGGCGCCGAGCGCCGCGGGCTCGCCCCGCACCGACCAGTCGCGCAACTGCGCCTGGAAGCGCCCGAGGAGCACCGGCAACGCCTGGTCGCCGACCGCCTGGCGCAGGTCGGCAAAGGTCGCGGCGTCGAGGGAGGGGGGCGTCGTCATGGCGTCCGGCTCCACATGCGCCTCATGCTGTTCGGGCGCGTCGGCTCTCGGGACGCGATCCTACAGGATATGCAGCGGCCGCGATGCTCGGCCATCAGGCCGATTCTCAGCGAATCGACGCCGCGCCGCCAGGGTAGGGGGGG
>JAEWKL010000225.1 GCA_023386115.1 Pseudomonadota bacterium | reverse complement strand
CCTCCAGCCAGCGCAACGACGGTAGATGCGCGGCGATCGTGCTGATCAGGATCAGCAACGGCACCGCGACGATGGCGCCGATGGCGCCCCACATCCAACCGAGCAGGGCGATGGAGGCGAACACCGCGACGGTGTTGAGGGCGCAGCGGCGGGACCGATGGCCCATGTCGTCGACGTCCTCGCCGATCTGCCCGACAGCGACATCCGGGCGATGGCGGTCTATCTGTCGAGCATGAACCCGGCGGCGGGCGGCACCGATGCATCCGCGGTCATCGCAGCATCCGATGCAGCCACCCGGCAGGCCGCCATCGCCGAGCCTGTCGGAGCCCGGATCTTCGAGGGTGCCTGCGCCTCCTGCCATGCCGGCGACAAGGCGATCCCTCATCTTGCGCTCAACAGCAACCTGCATGCAGTCCGGCCGAACAACGTCGTCGAAGCCATCCGCAGCGGGGTGCCGGCACCGGTCGGCCAGCCCGAAGACGCGATGGCGATGCCCGGTTTCGGCAAGACGCTCGACGATCAGGCGATGGCCGATCTGGTTCGCTATCTGAGAGCACGCTTCGCGCCCAACGCGGAGCCCTGGACCGACACCAGGCGAGAACCGGGCGTGTCTCATCATCGACCCGTCGGCGGTGCCGCACGTTAGAAGCAGTCACCTGGTTTGTATCATCGCGGGCATCCGCGAAATCGAGCCTATGGAATCGAGCCCATGGAATCGAGACCATGGCCGGCAGGAGGCGCCTGGCGATTCCTGGCTCGCTTGGTCTCGTCCCAGACCCTCCGCGTGCATTGTCTGCGCTTCCAGGAAATCGGGATGGGAAGCTGCGACGGCAGCGGCGGATCGTGTAGGCGAGAAGGGATGATTCGACGGAGCGAAGCCGCATGCCCCACACCCTGACCCCCGAGACCGCCGCCCGCTTCGCCGCCCTCACCCTCGGTCACGTCACCCGGGAATATCCGAACAAGCCGGACCACACGCTGGCCGGCCCGGAGGACGCCCGCACGCCGGCCGCCCTCCACCCGGTGTTCTACGGCAGCTTCGACTGGCATTCCTGCGTCCACGGCTACTGGCTGCTCGCCCGGGTGCTGCGCCGCTTCCCCCAGGGTCCGCAGGCGCCGGCGATCGCTGCGCTGTTCGACCGGCAGCTGACCGTCGAGAAGGTCGCGGGCGAGTGCGCCTATTTCGACGCGCCGACGGCGCGGGGCTTCAAGCGGCCCTATGGCTGGGCCTGGGCCCTCAAGCTCGCCGACGAGCTGCGGCAGCTGCCCGAGCCGCGCTGGTCGCGGGCGCTGGCGCCGATGGCCGAGATCGTCGCCCAGCGTTTTCGCGAGTTCCTGCCGCTCTCGCCCTATCCGGTGCGGGTCGGCACCCATTTCAACACCGCCTTCGGCCTGCGCATGGCGGCGGATTACGCGCAAGGAACGGGGGATGCGGGCCTGACGGAGCTGCTGGGCGCCACGGCGGCGCGCTGGTACGGCGCGGATGCCGATTGCCCGGCCTGGGGCGAGCCGAGCGGCGACGACTTCCTGTCCTCCGCGCTGATCGAGGCCGAGTGCCTGCGCCGCCTGATGCCGGCGGACGCGTTCTCGCCCTGGTTCGACCGCTTCCTGCCGCGCCTCGCCGAGCGCCACCCTGCAACCCTGTTCCGGCCGGCGACCGTCACCGACCGCAGCGACGGCAAGATCGCGCATCTCGACGGTCTCAATCTCAGCCGCGCCTGGTGCCTGCGGGCGCTCGCCGGCGCGCTGCCGGCCGACGACGCCCGCGTTCCGGTGCTGCGGGCGGCGGCCGAGGCGCATCTCGACGCGGCCCTCCCGCATCTCGCCGACGATTACATGGGCGAGCACTGGCTGGCGAGCTTCGCGCTCCTGGCGCTGGAGGCGTGAACCGTCACACCGCCTCGACCGGAAAGGTGCGGCTCGGCGCCACGAACTCGTCCTGGGCCGCCACGGTCAGGATCTCCCGGGCGCCAGCCTCCGCGGTGCGGCGCAGGAGGCCGTAGATCGAGGCGGCCGCGGCGCCCAGGGCCTCGCCGGCCGAGCGGCTGCGGGCGTAATGCACCAGGAACAGGGCTGCGGTGGCGTCGCCCGCGCCGTTGACGTCGAGCGACAGCCGCGGGGTGCGCAGACGCCAGAACTGGCCGTTCGCACCGGCCAGCATGTCGATGCTGTCGTCGGGCGTCTCCTCGGTGTGGAGCGAGGTCACCAGCACCACCTGCGGCCCGCTCGCCTGCACGGCCGCCACGGCGGCTTTGGCGTCGGCCAGCGTCCGGATCTCGATCCCGCTCAGATAGTCGAGCTCGAACTGGTTCGGGGTGATGATGTCGGCCGCCGGCACCGCGTGGTCGCGCATGAATTCCGGGATGCCCGGGCGCACGAAGACCCCGCGGCCGATATCGCCGATCACCGGATCGCAGCAATAGAGCGCCGCCGGGTTGGCCTCCCGCACCCGCGCCACCGCCCGCAGGATCGCGGTGCCGATATCGGCCGAGCCCATATAGCCCGACAGGACCCCGTCGCAGGAGCCGAGCACCCCGCGCTCGGCGATGCCCTCGACCAGCTCCTCGATCGCCGGCCCGTCGAACACCCGGCCGCGCCAGGCGCCGTAGCCGGTGTGGTTGGAGAACTGCACCGTATGCACCGCCCAGACCTCGACCCCGAGCCGCTGCATCGGGAAGACCGCCGAGGCGTTGCCGACATGGCCGTAGGCGACGTGGGACTGGATCGACAGGACGTTCATCGCGACACGAGACCCCACGAAAGAGGCGACCGGCCCCCCGGCCGGGGCGCCCGCCCGCACGATTCCCGGAACCGGAGGCGCTTGGCAACAGGCTGTTCTCGGCAACAGGCTGTTCTCGGCAACAGGCTGCTCTCGGCAACGCCTCGGGCCGCGAAAACGCGCGGGCGCCGGTTCACGCAGCGCTCACGCGTCTTACGTCAGGGCGGGGAACGCCCGCCCGGCACCCCGACTTGTCCCGCCATCCCGTTCCCTCTCGCTCAAGGCTGCCATGGACTTCGAGAGCTTGCGCACCACGGTCCTCGACGTCCTGCGCGACCACCAGGCCTGGGCACCGGTGATCACCGGGATCATCGCCTTCTGCGAGTCCCTGGCGGTGCTCTCGCTGCTGGTCCCGGCGACCGTGATCCTGATCGGGATCGGCGCGCTGATCGGCTCGGGGGCGATTCCCTTCCTGCCGGTGATGGTCGGGGCGGCGATCGGGGCGATCCTCGGCGACTGGGTCTCCTACGAGATCGGGCGCTACTACAAGGACGGTGCCAAGAGGCTCTGGCCGCTCAACCGGTATCCCGAGATGGTGCAGAAGGGCGAGACCTTCTGCCAGCGCTGGGGCGCCTGGGCGATCTTCGTCGGCCGCTTCATCGGCCCGGCGCGGGCGGTGGTGCCGCTCGTTGCCGGCGTGGCGCTGCTGCCGCGGCTCTGGTTCCAGCTCGCCAACCTGTCCTCGGCCTTCGTCTGGGCTTTCGTCTGGCTGGCGCCGGGGGCGGGCCTGATCGACTGGCTACGGCGCGAATGACGATGCGGTAACCGCAATCAAGGGACGTTGTCGGCGTCCCGGATCACTCTGCCGAACTCACCCAATCCGTACGGAAGTCTCATGAAATATTAAGCCGCGGCGGCGGATTCAGGTGGCGCGGTCCCGAACGGGGCCGTCTCCGGAAGCCGGTCCATGCCCGACGCGACGCCGACCTACCTGCTCCCGCGCGCCGCGCCCCTGCGCTGGCTCGTGGATCCGAGCCTCGACCTTCCGGCGGACCTGCGGATCCGCCTGCTCGCGACGATCCTGTCCTCCGCGACGCCGCTGGTGCTGGGGGCGGTGGCGATGCTGATCATCGAGGTCGTGGCCCTGATCCGCCACCCGGAGCCGGCCTTCCTGTGCCTGCTGGCCGCGGATGCGGGCCTGCTCGTTCTCCGCCTGGTCCTCGTCGCGCGCAGCGACCGCGCCGTCGCGGCCGGTCGCCCGACCCCGACCGACCTGCTGCTCACCACCAGCCTGGCCTGGGCGGGCCTCGTCGGCATCGCCACTCTCCTGTGCTTCACGAGCGGCGATCCGCTGCTGCAGGTCCTGGCGCCGCTGACCATGATGGGCATCCTGAGCGGCATCATCACCCGCAACTACGCCGCGCCGCGCCACGCCCTCGCGATGATCGTGCTGTGCGACCTGCCGCTGAAGCTGATGCTGCCGCTCCATTACGGCGATCCCTGGTTCCTGATCGGGACGGTGCAGGGCCTGATCTTCATGGTCGCGATGCGCGTCACCACCGTGCGGCTCAACCGCACCTACGTCGAGGTGCTGCTCGCCAAGCAGGAGAACCAGCGCCGGGCCACCCACGACGCCCTCACCGGCCTGCGCAACCGCACCGGCCTGATGGAGGATCTCGCCGCCCGGCTCCAGGGCGGCGTCGGCGGTGTCGCCCTGCTCTACCTCGATCTCGACGGCTTCAAGGCAGTCAACGACGCCCTCGGCCACGCCGCCGGCGATACCCTGCTGGTGCAGGTCGCCGGCCGGATCTCCGCCGCGATCCCCGCGGAATGGCGGGCGGCCCGGCTCGGCGGCGACGAGTTCGTGGTCCTGGCCAGCGGCGGCCGGACCCACGAGGCCGCAATCGTGGCGGCACGGCTGATCGACGTCGTGAAGGCGCCCTACGACCTCGGGATCGGCGTCGGCCTCAGCATCGGGATCGGCTGGGCGACCCCGGGGATGACCCCGGACGCGCTCCTCGCCGAGGCCGATGCCGCACTCTACCGCGCCAAGGCCGCCGGCAAGGGCCGCCTGATGACCTCGGGCGCCCATGCGCCGTCGGGCGCCGGCGCGCCCGTGCCCGGGCTGCGCGCCGCGGCCCGGGTCGGGTGGGCGTGACCCGGGTCAGCCCATCGCCTTCCTGATGAACCGGTCCTCGACGGTCGTCGCGAGATCGATCCTGGCGCCCTGCAGCTCGGGATCGAGGGTGCGGACCAGCTCCAGCACGCTCGCCATGCCCTCCTGCGTCGGGATGCCGGTGCGGGAATAGCTCTCGAGCGAGTTCTTCACCGCCTGCACGTAGAGCGGCTTGTCCCCGAAATGGTAGGCCGGCGGCACCGTGTCGGCGATCTCCTCGGGCGAGGCGGCGGCGATCCACTTCAGGGCCTTGGCGAAGGCGTTGACGACCTTCTGGGTCGCGGCGGCGTGGTGCTCGATCCAGTCCTGCTTGGTGTAGACTACGGCCGCCGGGTTCGGCCCGCCGAACAGCGCCCGGGTGCCGGCCTCGGTGCGGGTGTCGATCATCACCGTGATGTCGCCGTCGGCCTCGAGCTTGGCGATCACCGGATCGAGGTGCGAGATGGCGTCGATCTCGCCCTTCTTCATCGCCGCGATGGCCCCGGCCCCACCCCCGACCCCGATCAGGGCCGCGTCGGTGGCCTTCAGCCCGGCCTTGATCATCGCGTACTGGGCGGTCAGCGCCGTGGAGGAGCCCGGCGCCGTCACGCCGATCTTGCGGCCCTTGAGGTCGGCGGCGGACTTCACCGTGCCGGCGAGATCCTTGCGCACCCCGATCACGATGGCGGGGAAGCGGCCGAGCTCGCACACTGCGCGCACGTCCTGGCCCTTGGCCTGCATCCGGATCGTGTGCTCGTAGGCCCCCGTCACCACGTCGACCGAGCCGCCGATCAGCGCCTGGAGCGAGCGCGCGCCGCCGCCGAAATCGTTGATGTCGGCCTCGACGCCCTCCTCCTTGAAGAAGCCCTTCCGCTCGGCGATCGTCAGCGGCAGGTAGTAGAGGAGCGGCTTGCCGCCGACGCCGATGCGGACCTTCACGGTGTCGGCCCGGGCCGGGACGGAAGGGGTCAGCGCCAGGGCGGCGGCGCCGGCGAGGAAGCTGCGGCGTTGCATGGGTGTTGTCCTCCCGTTGTTCTGGTTTCTCACCCCTGGCCGCCGGCTTGCGGGCGCCAGACCAGGAGGCGGTTCTCGATCAGGGTGACGGCCGTGTCGATCACGATGACGAACACGGTCAGGATCAGCATGCCGGCGAAGACCCCGGTGACATCGAACACGCTCTCGGCCTCGTGGATCTTGTAGCCGAGCCCGGCCGAGGAGCCGAGATACTCGCCCACCACGGCGCCGACGAGGGCGAAGCCGACCGCGGTGTGGAGCGAGGAGAACATCCAGGTCAGCGCCGAGGGCCAGTAGACGTGGCGGAGGAGCCCGCGCTCATTCATCCCGAGCATCCGGGCGTTGTTGAGCACCACCGGGCTCACCTCGCGCACGCCCTGGTAGACGTTGAAGAACACGATGAAGAAGACCAGCGTGAAGCCGAGCGCCACCTTCGACCAGATGCCGAGCCCGAACCACAGGGCGAAGATCGGCGCCAGCACCACCCGCGGCAGGGCGTTCGCCGCCTTGATGTAGGGGTCGAACACCGCGGCGAGGAGCGCATTGCGGGCGAACAGGAACCCGAAGGCGATGCCGCCGAGCGCGCCGGTGAGGAAGGCCAGCACCGTCTCCTGCAGGGTGATCCAGAGATGGCCCCAGATCTCCGGGTTCGTCATCTCGGTCCAGGTCCGCTTCAGCACGTCGACCGGGGTCGAGAAGAAGAACTGGATCTGCTTCGGGGCTCCGAGGATCGGATAGACGGTGAGCACGTGCCAGATCGCCAGGACGACGAGGCCGACGAGGATCTGAAGGGCGAGGAGGCCGAGGCGGTTCACGGGGTCACTCTCTCCGAAGGGGTCACGCCGGGCTGCCCGCATAGGCGCGGGAGACCTCGACCCGCAGGCACGACCAGATCTCCTTGTAGAGGGCGTGGAATTGCGGCTCGAGGCGGATCTCGCTGATGTCGCGCGGGCGGGCGAGGTCGACCGTGAACTGGCCGACGATCCCCGCGGCGGGCCCGGCCGAGAGCACCACCACCCGGTCGGCGAGGGCGATCGCCTCCTCGAGGTCGTGGGTGACGAACATCACCGCCTTGCGGTTGGCCGCCCACAGCTCCAGCAGCAGGTTGCCCATGATCTGCCGGGTCTGCGCGTCGAGCGGCCCGAACGGCTCGTCCATCAGCAGGATCTCGGGATCCCGGATCAGCATCTGGGCGAGCGCCACGCGCTTGCGCTGGCCGCCCGAGAGCATGTGGGGATAGCGGTCGACGAAGGCCGCGAGCCCGACCTTGCCGAGCCAGTCGCGGGCCCGCGCCAGCGCTTCCGCGCGCGGGACCTTCTGCGGCTCCAGCGCCACCGCGACATTGTCCAGAGCCGTCTTCCACGGCATCAGGGCGTCGGCCTGGAAGAGGTAGCCGGCGCGGGCATTCAGCCCCGAGAGCGCCGAGGCGAACACCGTGACGGTCCCTGAGGCGGGCTTCAGCAGGCCGGCGGCGGCATTGAGCAATGTCGACTTGCCCGAGCCGGTGGGTCCGACCACCGCCACGAACTCGCCGGGGCTCACCCCGAGATCGATGCCCTCGACGGCGACGTAGCGCTTGCCGCCTTTCAGGGTGAAGGCGATGCTGACACCCTCGAGCCGCACCGCGTCGCCGTGGGCAAGCGCCGTGCCGCCGACCAGGCGCATGCCGGTCCGCCCACTCTTTCGTCCCTCGGCGGCGCGCTGCCCCACCATCACGTCTCCTCCCGTCGCCCGGCCGTCTCACGCGGCTCCGGGCGGGGCCGACCATCGGCGAGCGGGCGCGTGAGATCAACCGCTACGTCCGTCGCGCCAGCCGGTCTCGCGGCGCATGGACCTTGGCGAGCTGGGCCTTGGCGAGCTGGGCCTTGGCGAGCTGGGCCTTGTCGATCTGGGCCTTGCCGATCTGGACCTTGCCGAGATAGGCCTTGCCGACATGCCAGGCGATCAGGGCGAGCGGCAGGCTCAAGGAGAGCCAGGCCGCGACCCAGCCGGCGCCCTCGTGGAGGAGCGCCGCCAGGAGCCCGGCCAGGGTGGCGAGACCGACGAGGAGCGGCACGCCGAACACGGCGCGCCAACCGGCCGGGATGCGGCGGGGCATCGGGACGCGGCCGGACATCATGCCACCTGCGCCCGCAGGGCCGGCGCCGGGCGGCGGCGGCGCATCCACCAGAGAGAGAGCCCGCTGCCGAGGACCACGATGGTGACGAGGTCGAGCAGCGCCCACAGCACCTTCATCGGCAGCCCGCCGTAATCGCCGAAATGCAGCGGCTGCGAGACGAGGAGCGTGGTCAGGTACCAGGGCAGGCGGCGCGAATCGGCGACCGCGCCGGTCCCGGCCTCGAGCAGCACCGGCTGCAGCAGCCGCGCGGTGAGCGGCGCGGTGCCGCGCAGGAAGACGCCGAAATGCCGCGGCGTCGCGAAGGGCGTGCCCGGGAAGGCGATGAAGCCCGGCACCATCCCGGGCGCCGCCTCCGTCGCTCGCGCCACCACCGTGTCGAGGGAGGCGGGCGGGCCGGAGGCCGGGCCGGCATTGCTACCGGCTTGGCTGCCTGTGATCATCCGCGACAGCGTGTCGGCCTTCCAGACTGCGATCAGCGGCTCGGACAGGGTGTTGACGACCCCGGTGAGGCCCACCACCGTGAGCCAGGCCACCGTGACGATGCCGAGCAGGTTGTGCAGGTCGAGCCAGGCGACGCGCCGGGCGCGCTCGGGCCGCACGGTGCCGAAGGCCAGCCGGCGGGTGAACGGCCAGTACAAAACCACCCCCGACACGATGGCGGCGACGAGGAGCAGGCCCATCGCCCCGAGGAAGAGCTTGCCGGGGAGCCCCGCATACATGTCGACGTGCAGCCGCAGCATCACCTGCATGAAGGCATTGCCCGACGGCCCGAGCGTGCCGGCGCTGACGGCGTCGTAGAGCGTCACCGTGGCGTCGTTCGGGGCCGCATCCGCGGCGGCGTTGAGGATCACGAAGACCTTGTGCGGCTCGTGCTGGTCCCAGCCGATATACTGGATGACCTTGCCGGGATGGTGGCTCAGCGCGTTCGCGGCGATCCGGTCGGCGGAGGCGGGGGGCTGCCCGGCCACCGAAGCGGGCGCGTCGCCCGATCCGAACAGCTCGTCGATCTCGTGGTGGAAGATCAGCGGCAGGCCGGTGAGGCACAGGAGCAGCATGAACAGGGTCGAGACCAAGCTCGACCAGGTGTGCACGAAGGCCCAGGCGCGGACGCTGGACGCTCTCATCCGGTTCTCCTCGGGCGGCGGCGCCGGCTCCCCGGCGCAGTTTTGAATCAGAATAAACTGCTGATTCCGTTCGGCTTTCCGGAGCGCTGGCTAGAGGCTGGCGGTCCCGCGCGCAAGGGGTGCGCCGCCCGTGCAAGGGGTGCGCCGCCTGCGACACGGGCCGCAGGTGACAACGGAGGTTGAAGCTGGTCCGATGGCGTTCCCGATTCGGTCCCGCGCAACCCGTCAGCAGCGTCCGTCCACAGCCTTGTCCGCCGCCCTCGCCCTCTCGCTCCCCGTCGACCGCCGCCAATCGCCGACTGCGCTCAGCGTCCAGCGGGGCGTGCGGCGCCTCTTCGCCGAGCTCGGGCACGTCACGATCCCGGAATTCACCCTGGCCAACGGCCGGCGCGCCGACCTGATCGCGCTGGGAGCTTGCGGCAAGCTGACGATCATCGAGATCAAGTCGAGCGTCGCGGATTTCCGCGCCGACCGGAAATGGCCGGACTATCGCGACTTCTGCGACCGCTTCTACTTCGCGGTGCCGGAGACCCTGCCGGTGGAGATCCTGCCCGAGGAGACCGGACTGATCGTCGCCGACGCCTTCGGGGCCGCGATCCTGCGCGAGCCGCCGGAGCACGCCCTGGCCGGCGCCCGCCGCAAGGCCGTGACCCTGCGCTTCGCCCACGCGGCGGCGGGCCTGCTCCACGCGCTCGCCGATCCGGGCTCGATCCGCGAAGGCGCGCTGTAGGGGCGCTACAGCACCAAGTTCTCGTCGAACCGGTCCGGCGACAGCGGCAGCCGGAATTCAACCGCGAGCCCCCCCTTGAACTGGCGCACCACCCGGGCGGGCGTGCGGCCGACGATCACGCCGGACTCGAGCGGCAGCTCCACGTCGCAGGCCAGGGCCGCGCCGGAGAGCGAGACGTCGATGATGCGGGCGGCGATCTCGCGACCGCCTTCGAGCCGCAGGGTAGCGGGGGTCTGGCGCGGCACCACGCGCTCGTGCCGGCGGTCCTCCGGCAGGCCGAGCGCCGCCCGGTTGGCGAGCCAGGTGAGCTGCGAGGCGATCTTGTCGCGCTTGCGCGCCGTGGCGCTGATCGCCACCGCGACGCCGTCCGGCAGGATCCGGGCGATCGTCCCCTCGATCCGTCCGAGATGCTCGAGATAGATCACGATGCGCTCGCCGACCTCGCCGGCCACCGCGCAGGTCAGGCGCACCCCGCCGGGGGACATGTCGACGGTCTGGCAGGGATATTCCTGCCGGTCGGCGAGCATGTAGCGCCCGAGCAGGGCCACGGGCACGCGGCGGTGCCGGCGCTGGTCCGTCGCCGGAGGGGCGAGGGGATGCCCGCCCGGCAGCGCGGCCCGACCCATCATGCCTGCCATCACGCTCGCCACGACGCTCGCCCCATGACGCTCGACCCTCCCGGCGCGGAACGGACCGCTCGCGGCAGCATGCATGGGATTGGTTAAGCAATCGCCGCGACCCGGATCTGGGCCCGTCACCGTGGCAGGGGATCCGCCCGCGCCACGGAGGCAGCCTTGCGGGCCGGGCCCCCTCGCCGTAAGCTCAAGTCCCTGTACACAAAGAAGAATTAGTGTGATTCCAAAGTACCCCCACCGCGTCGCGGCGCACGAAGCGGCCGGTCCGGACGAGGGTGGGCCGTGACGCAGGCCGTTGCGCTCCACGGCGCCCGCGGCCTCTTCGCCGGGTTGCGCCCGCTCCTCCCGTTCTTCTGTCTCTACGTGACCTTCGGGGCGACGCTCGGCTTCCTGTCCGGCGGGGCGCCGCTGATCCTGCGGGCGCGGGGCCTCGATCTCGCCGAGGTCGGGCTGCTGCAGCTCATCAACCTGCCGGTCGGGCTGACCTTCCTGTGGGCGTTCCTGCTCGACCGGGTGCGCCTGCCGTTCCTCGGCCGCCGCCTGGGCTGGATCGTCGCGGCGCAAGGCGCCGCGGTCGCGCTGCTGGCGGTCTTGAGCCTCGGGGAGCACTGGCCGCTGCCGGCGCTGCTGGCGCTCGCCATCGCCACCTGCGCCTGCATCGCCACCATGGACATCGCGCTGGAGGCCCTGGTGGTCGAGACGGTGCCGGCGGAGCGGCGGGCCTTCGTCGCCTCGGCCAAGCTCTGCGGCGCCTCGCTCGGGGGCATCCTGGGGGTCGGCGTGCTGGTCGGCTCCTACGACACCCTCGGCTGGCCGGCGGCGCTCCTCGCCTGCGCCGGGCTCAACGCGCTCTGCCTTGTGCCGATCCTCGCCTATCCGGAGGCGCGGCTGCAGGGGGCCGGCGGCGTGCCGGAGCGCTGGTCAGGGTCGTTCGCCCGCCTGCGCGTGCTGGCCGGCCGCATCGCGGCGCTCGGCGCCTATTTCGCCGCGGCTTACCTGCTGGCCGGCCCCAACACCCTGGCGCTCCTCGATCTCGGGGTGCCGCTGGGCCAGGTCGGCTTCCTCACCGGCACCGTCCTGCCGGCGGTCAACTTGGTGATGGCGCTGATGGCCGGCGGCCTCGCGGCCCGGTTCGGCACCCTGCGGCTGATCGGCCTCGGCGGGATCGGGGTGCTCTCCGCCGGGGGCCTGATGGCGGCGGCCTGCCTGTTTCGCTCCGAGGGGCTGGGAGTGGCCGCCACGGTCCTGAACTTCGTCTTCGGCGGCTTCCTCGGGGTGCCGGTGTTCAACATGATCTATCGCTGGGCTCAAGGGCCGCGGCCCGCCACCGACTACGCGCTGCTGTTCGGGGCCGCCTTCTTCGCGGCGATGCCGCTGCGCGTCGCGGCGCCTGCGCTCGCCGGCTGGGCCGGCTGGCCGGGCTACTTCGCCGCCGCGATGCTGCCCTACGCCGCGGCGCTCGCCTGGCTCGCGCTCCAGATCGCCCGCACCCTGCGGGCCGACCGGACGGAGGCACGATGATCCCCGAGTTCGCAGCCCGGACTCCCGACATCGCGGCCCAGCAGGTCGCAGCGCAGGTCGCAGCGCATGTGCCGGCCTCGCTCGGGACCTATCGCGACGGCGTGGCGGCCGAGACCGGCGGGAC
>JAEWKL010000212.1 GCA_023386115.1 Pseudomonadota bacterium | reverse complement strand
GGCGGCCCGCAAGGCTTGGCGCCGGCATCCTGGCCGGGAGGAGGCGGAACGACAAGGTCGCCGCAGACGAAGTGTCCTCCTCATCGTGGATTTGTCCTGCCTCGACCGATCGGTGGAACGAGGGCATCGCGGCGGATGACCGGCTGATCGGGCCTCGATCCGACGACGACGCCACCTGGCAGGTGCGCGAGAGCACATCCCGGACGACGACGATCGCGACGTAATGATTGCGCAACAGAGCCCGCCTACAAGCGCCGCGCTTGCAGAACAGGGAGGCACGCCATGCTTCACGTGGTCCCGGGACATGTCGGCGCGACCGCCGCTCCGCTGCCGGACGATGCGCCCTGGCAGCGCGATCTCGACGCGCTGAACGCGCTGCTGCAGGATTCTCGCCCGCGGCGCCTGAGCCGGGCCCAGATCGCCGCCCTGATCGAGGCCGAGGCGCCCGGCATCCTCTCGGACGCCTCCCGGGCCCGGATCGCCGAGCGGCTCGCCCGCATCCTCGCCTGAGGCGCCGGACCAGCCAGGCGACCGGATGAGCTGAGGACAATTTTGGCGCCGCGTCCCGGCCACCGGCGCGGCACATGGACGGAATGCGCCCAGCACGGCATTGTCGTCACTGGCGCCCCGGCCTCTCGGGGTCGCTGCGGCACGGGGGCGCGGGATGATGGCGAGGCGGGGTCACGGGCCGGCGGCCCACCCGGGGGCGGCGTGATGACCGGTGCGGCGCCGCACGTCGTGGTGGTGGACGACGAGCCCGACGCCCGCGCCATGGTGGGCGACTACCTGAAGATGCACGGTTTCGAGGTCAGCCTGTGCGACGGCGGTCGCGCGTTGCGGCAGCGCCTCGTCGAGGTCGCGCCCGACTTGATCGTCCTCGACCTCAACATGCCGGAGGAGGACGGCCTGTCGATCGTGCGCGACCTCAAGGGCCGCTCGACGATTCCCATCATCATGCTCACCGCCACCGCGAGCCCGATCGACCGGGTGGTCGGCCTCGAACTCGGGGCGGACGATTACCTGCCCAAGCCCTGCGAGCTGCGCGAGCTCGTCGCCCGCATCCGCTCGGTCCTGCGCCGGGCCGCGCAGGCGCGCGGCACGTCCCCCGACCCGGCCCAGCCGGGTATCCCGCAAGGGGTCCAGCCCTTGTCGAAGCAGGAGAACGGCGTCCGCTTCGGCCGGATGATCGTCGACACCGAGACCCTGCGCCTGCGCGACGAGGCCGGTACCGAGCAGATCCTGACCCGCTCCGAATACGCCCTGCTGAAGGCCTTCCTCGACAATCCCAAGCGCGTGCTGACCCGGGAGCGCCTGCTCGACCTGGCGGATGCCCGCGACCCCGAGGCCTTCGACCGGGCGATCGACGTGCGGATCAACCGCATCCGCAAGAAGGTCGAGCCCGATCCGGCCAATCCCCGCTTCATCAAGACCGTCAGGGGCATGGGCTACGTGTTCCGGCCCGACGGCGATTGAGGATTGCGCTGCCGAGCTGCCGACGTCCCCGCAACCAAGGGGTTTGATGACCCGGGGGCTTGATGAACGGCGGGAGCCTCTCCACGCTATCCCGGGAGAATGCCGTCGCGCTATGAGCGTCGGGTGGCGATTCGTCCGCCCGCCGTCGCTGCCGAGGAGAAGGCCGTTGTCGCCCAGCCCCGCTCCCACCCTCCCCGACACCGATCCGGTCGCCGGCACCGTCGACCCGGTCTGGCGGCGGCTGCGCCAGGAGGCCGAGGCCGTGATGCGCGACGAGCCGCGCCTGGCCTCGTTCCTGTTCGCCAGCGTGCTCAACCACGCCACCCTCGAATCGGCGGTGGCGCACCGCGTCGCCTCGCGGCTCGGCCATCCGGCGCTGACCGCCGACCTGATCGCCCAGAGCTTCGGCGAGGCGGTGGCGGACGATCCTGGCATCGGCCAGGCCTTCCGGGCCGATATCGGCGCCGTGATCGACCGCGATCCGGCCGCCGGACGGGCGATCGAGCCGGTCCTGTACTTCAAGGGCTTCCACGCCATTCAGGCCCACCGCCTGAGCCACTGGCTCTGGACCCGAGGCCGGCGCGACCTCGCGCTCTACCTCCAGAGCCGCTCCTCCGAGGTCTTCCAGACCGACATCCACCCGGCGGCGCGGATCGGCCGCGGCATCTTCCTCGACCACGCCACCGGCCTTGTCGTCGGCTCGACGGCGGTGATCGAGGACGAGGTGTCGATGCTGCACGACGTCACCCTCGGCGGCACCGGCAAGCATGGCGGCGACCGCCACCCGAAGATCCGACAGGGCGTGATGATCGGTGCCGGCGCCAAGATCCTCGGCAATATCGAGGTCGGCGCCCGCGCCCGGGTCGCCGCCGGCTCGGTGGTGCTCCAGGCGGTGCCGCCCTGCACCACGGTGGTGGGCGTGCCGGCCCGGGTGGTCGGCTCGGCCGGCTGCTCCGACCCGGCGCGGTCGATGGACCAGTTCATCCATCTGATGGACGGGATCTGACCGGGCGGGATCTGCCCCCAGAGGACGGGTGCTCCGGCCGAAGCCGCCTTGCCGACCCGGCCCTCCCGTGGCAAGGCGGGGGCCCTACCGACCCGAGCCCGTGGGCCGCCCGCACGGTGTGCCCGGAGGGGGAGGGGGCGTTGTCTTAATCCCGAGCCCGCCCGCGGCTCTCGGGGTCCTCGATGAAGGCCGCACGCGCCGCGCCTGTCCGGGTGCGGTTGCGGCGCTGCCCAAGCACGTGAAGAGGCCAGCGTGAACAAGACCGAGATGACGAAGGTGGAAGGCTACCTTCGCCGCACTTTCGCCAACCACAACATCCGGCTCGTCGCCCGTCCCAAGAAGACGGATTCGGCCGAGGTCTATATCGGCGAGGAATTCGTCGGCGTGCTGTCGGTCGACGACGAGGATGGCGACCGCTCGTTCAACTTCTCGATGGCGATCCTCGACACCGATCTGGACGAGTAGTCCATATCGGTGCGGCTCGACGCAGCGGATGCCGGTTCCTTGGCACAGGTGCAGCGGTCGAGCTTGAGACCGGCGTCCGATCGGTGCGTGATCGGACGCGGCTCGCAGGTCAGGGGCTCACGCCGAACAGCCGCTCCAGCCCGGCGAGGCCGGCGCTCCAGGAGGGGAGCCGGTCGGCCGCGAAGCGCAGGCGCAGGGCCAGGGTTCCGACCCGGATCTCGCTGAGACAGGCGGCATCCGGCTCCGGCATCGGCCCGGTGGTGCAGCGCGCCGCAAACCGGCTGCCCTCGCCCTCCGCCAGATAGAGATCCTCGCCTTCGAACGGCGTGCCAGGCCGGAAGCGCCGGCGCATCAGGCCCCCGGTCAGCGGCAGTGCCTCGGCGGTCAGGAACCGGGCGTAGCGCCGGGCCGGGCTCAAGGGAGCCTCGGTCTCGGGCGCCCGGGTCGCGGTCACCCGCATCAGGCCAGGCAGGCCGCTGCCCGTCAATTCGCTCCACGGGATCGCCAAGTCGATTCGCTCCGGCGCCGCCTCGGCGGCAGCACCGGGCCGCACGATCCAGGAGGCGGGCAGCACGAGGGGACGGGGCGTGAGGG
>JAEWKL010000194.1 GCA_023386115.1 Pseudomonadota bacterium | reverse complement strand
GCCCCCCTCTTCCGGCGGCGGGCCGGCACTGACAGTCCTTAGTCCTTGAGGTCGTCCGGCACCTTGCCGCCGTTCTCCTCGAGTTTCTTGATGACCTGCTTGTGCAGCCAGACGTTCATCGTGGCGGAATCGCTGGTGTCGCCGCTGTAGTGCAGCTCCTGGGCGAGCTCCTTGCGGGCCGACAGGCTGCTGTCGAGATTGAGCAGCTTCATCAGGTCGACGATCGAGGTGCGCCAGTTCAGCGGCTGGCCGGCCTTGGAGGCCAGGTCGTTGAGCACCGCCTCGACATCGACCTTGCCGTCGACCTTCGGCACGTCGCCGCTGGCGGTTCCGCCCGAGCCGCCGGCCGGGGCGCTGGTGGTGGAGGTGGCGTCCGGCGTCTCCGCCTTGGCCTCGCCGCCGCCGAAGGGGTGCAGGATCTTGCTGACGATCGTCCCGAGCAGGCTCATCGTGTCATCCTCCGTCAGGGGCCTTCGGTGTGGGGGCCGCCCGCGAACGCGGCCGGGGACGCATATAGGGCGCGCTTGCCCTGCGGCATCCCGGCACGGTAACGAACGGCCCCGCTCGCCGTTCCGCCTGCTGTCGATGCGCGGGGGAGATGCGCGTGGTCCGGCGCTTCACGGGCCCGCAGGATGGGTTAAGGACATCCGCCGGCACGAGGATGCCGCGCGACAGGCATCGAATGCTCAGGACCGCGGAAGGCAGCATGACAGGGGATCCGATCCGCCGGGCGCTCGACGACGTCTGGTACTGCGTCGGCGAGAGCCGCAGCCTGAGGCCCGGGGGAATGCGGTCGGTGAGCCTCGGCGAGGAGGCCGTGGTGGTCGGGCGCGAGGAATCGGGCGCGCTGTTCGCGCTGCGCGACCGCTGCCCCCATCGCGGCATGGCGCTGTCGGCCGGCCGCATCGTCGATGGCAACCTCGTCTGCCCGTTCCACGGCTGGCAGTTCCGGCCCGACGGCGTCTGCGCGGCGATCCCCGCTTTGGCCCGCCGGGACGACGCCAATTTCGCCTCGGTCCGCCTCGCCCGCTTCGCGGTGGCCGAAAAATCCGGCCTGATCTGGGTCCATGCCAGCGCGAACCTGGCCAGCGCGAACCTGGCCAGCGCGAACCTGGCCAGTGCGAACCTGGCCAGTGCGAACCCGGATGCGGCGCCGCCGATCCCGGAGGTCGATTTCGCCTATTGCGGCCAGCTGGTCGAGATCCTGGAGGTCGAGGCCTCGTTCGACCTCGTGGCCCTGAGCTTCGTCGATCCGGCCCACGTCGCCTACGTGCACGATTCCTGGTGGTGGCGCCCATCGAAGACGATGAAGGAGAAGGTGAAGCACTTCGCGCCCTCGCCTTTCGGCTTCACCATGACGAGCCACACGGCGAAGACCGCCTCCCTCGCCTACCGCCTGCTCGGCTCGATTCCGGAGGTCGAGATCGAGTTCCGGCTGCCGGGGGTGCGGCTGGAACGGATCACCGCCGGCGAAAAGCGCCTGGCGAACTACACCTTCGCGTCGCCGCTGGCGAATGGCCGCACCGCGCTCATCAACGCGATGTACTGGAACATCCCCGCGCTCAACCTGCTGAAGCCCATCGCCCGGCCGCTGATGCGGCAATTCCTCGGCCAGGACCGGGACGTGCTCCAGATCGCCCAGCGCGGCCTCGACCGGAAGCCCGCGATGGTGCTGATGGGTGAGAGCGACGTGCAGTCGCAATGGTATTTCAGTCTCAAGCGCGAGTTCCTGCGCGCCCGCGAGGCCGGCGCCGTCTTCGTCAACCCCCTGGAGCCGCGGGAGCTGCGCTGGCGCAGCTGATCCCAGTGCTGGGAATTCTATCCTGAGTAGCGATTCTCGCCTGAAATTCTCCCGGTTGTGCATCCAGGCGCTATCGCGACCCGCACCACTTGGCCTATCCAGGACGGGTCGCTGCCCGGAGATTCGGATGTCCGAGGACATCTTCCGCATCATCTACAAGAGCACGGCCGCGCATCCGGCGGAGGTGATGCTGGGGCAGGGCCACGTCGCGTCCCTCCTGGCGACCGCCCGCCGGCGCAACCAGGCAGCGGCGGTCTCCGGCGTGCTGGTCTATACCGGCCTCGGATTCTTCCAGGTGCTGGAGGGACCGCGGGGCGGCGTCCAGCCGATCTTCGAATCGATTCTGGTCGACCGGCGCCATCACACCCTGGCAGTGATCGAGATGGACGACGCGGCCGAGCGCCGGTACCCCGGCTGGAGCATGGGTTTCCTCGGCACCACCCGGGAGCTCGACGACCGGCTCAACGGCACAGGGCTCGGTGCGGCCGGCGGCCCCGAATCCATGGACCAGCTCCTGCGCCGGACCCTGCTGCTGCTCATCGACACCCCGATCAGCATGCCGTGGCTCGGCGTGCGCGGTGCGCTCGACGACGGGCTCGGCGCGGCCCTCGCGCGGCGCTACTGACCGGACGATAGGGCCTCCGCCGCCAGCAACCCCACCGCCACCGCCGGCCCGCAGGTCGACGCGAAGGCGGCGGCCTCCGGGGCGAGGCGCGGCGCGATCATGTCGGACAGCTCCTCCAC
>JAEWKL010000093.1 GCA_023386115.1 Pseudomonadota bacterium | reverse complement strand
GTCGATGCCAAGGCGCGAGGGTATCATAGGCGCCCATAGAGTTGCGCAGGCCGTAGAAGGCGTCGCTGCCGGGCTCGACCGGAATGTCGGGATCCGAATCCCGCCGGGCCTCGTCGCAGGCGACGGGCCGTCGATGAAGAGGCCTTCGACACCGAGCGCCCGCAAATCCGGCTCGATCGCCTTCCGATGGGCGAGGGCTCCGGGCTGAAGCCTGCGCGAATCGAGCAGGACCCCCCGTCAGATCATCGGCTTGCCGCCGGTCACCGCCACGGTGGCGCCCGAGACGTAGCTCGCTTCCTCGCTCGCCAGCATCACGTAGACGGGCGCGAGCTCGACCGGCTGGCCGGGGCGCTTCATCGGCACCTGGGAGCCGAACTGGCGCACCTTTTCCTCGGGCATGGTCGAGGGGATCAGCGGGGTCCAGACCGGGCCGGGGGCGACGCAGTTCACCCGGATCGCCTTCTCGGCCAGCAATTGCGCCAGGCCGCCGGTGAAGTTCTGGATCGCTCCCTTGGTGGTGGCGTAGGCGAGCAGCTGCGGGCTCGGCGTGTCGGCGTTGATCGAGGTGGTGTTGATGATCGCCGAGCCCGGCCGCATGTGCGGCACCGCCGCCTTGGTCAGGTAGAACATCGCGTGGATGTTGGTGCGGAACGTGACGTCCCACTCCTCGTCGCTCATCTCCTCGATCGATTGCACGGTGGCCTGGTGGGCGGCGTTGTTGACGAGCACGTCGACCCGCCCGAACGCCGCCACCGCCTTCTCGACGATGGCGCGGCAATGGGCCGGGTCCTTGATGTCGCCCGGCACCAGCACCGCCTGGCGGCCGGCGGATTCGATCAGCTTGGCGGTCTCGCGGGCGTCGTCGTGCTCGTCGTAATAGGCGACCAGCACGTCGGCGCCCTCGCGGGCGAAGGCCAGGGCCACCGCCTTGCCGATGCCGCTGTCGCCGCCGGTGATGATCGCCTTCCGGTCGGCCAGCCGCCCCGAGCCCTTGTAGCGGGTCTCGCCGTAATCGGGCCGGGGATCCATGTCGGCGTCGCGCCCGGGCATCGGGATGAGCTTCTGGCGCGCGAAGGGCGGTTTCGGGAAAGGGCGCTTGGGGAAGTCGGTCATGCGGGTCGGTCTCTGGGAGTGGCGCGAGGAAATCAGAAGCGGCCGCCGCCGAAGGGCCGGCAACGTCCGTCGGCGATCTTGAAGTTCGGCGGGTCGCAGGGGACGTAATCGGTCTCGCACCAGCGCTGGCAGGCCTGCGGGCCGGTGCGCGGCGGGGGATTGTCGCCCGCGCGCCCGCCGTGCAGCGAGCCGGTCGCGTCCGGATCGAGAAACAGCCCGCCGGAGGCGGGCCCGCCGAGGAAAGGTCTTCCTTGCGCCAGGGCAGGGGTGGCGAGGATCAGGGGAGCGAGCGCGAGCAGGGCGCGGAGAGGCAGCACGGACGATCTCCGAAACGGTGAAGCACCGCCGCTGCGGGCGGGCCGCGATGCCTGACTAACTGGCAGGGAGTATCACTGTTCCGGGCCGGGCTGGGCTGGGCTGCCCAGCCGTGAAGCAGATTGCCCAACGGGCAACCAAGTCGGTCGAGCGGCGTTTCCGGTGTCCTCGACGATGCCTCCTTGGAGACCACGATGCTGACGCGCTTCCTCGCCACCGCCGGCGCCCTCGCCCTCACCACCGGTCTCGCCCTCGCCCAGACCCCTGCGCCGACCGCCCCGACCGCCCCGGGCACGGCTCCGGCGACCGCCCCCGCCGCGACCTCGACGAGCGACGTGAAGGACATGAAGGAGTGGCAGGCCGCCAAGCTGGCCAAGATCAGCCTGGCGCAGGCCATTGCCACCGCCGAGCAGAAGGACGGCAACGGTCGCGCCATCGACGCCGATTTCGAGAAGGCCGACGGCAAGAACCCGACCCATTGGGCGATCAAGGTCGTCTATCCGGACGGCAAGCTGGTCGAGCATGGCATCAACGCCGAGACCGGCGCGCTCTACAAGAGCGAGAACCAGCCGATCGAGCGCTACTTCACCCGCCTGAAGGTCGCCGACTTCAACAACGCCAAGGTCTCGTTGAAGGACGCCCTGGCGATTGCCGAGAAGCAGGCCGGCGGCGGCAAGGCCTACGAGGCCGAGGTCGAGCGCGAGGGCTCGGCCGTCGCCTACGAGATCAAGGTAGCGCTCGCCGACAAGGAGCAAAAAGTGAAGGTCGGGCCGGACGGCCAGGTGATGAAGGACTAGAGTTTACGGCAAGGTCCAAGTCCCCTCTCCAGGCGATTTCGGGCTTGCCCGAAATCACTGCAAGGTGTGGGAGAGGGGATCCTGCGCTTGCTCTCTCTCAGCAGAGTTGCACCATGCAATTCTGCTGAGGTTGTTGTTTTTGCATCATGTTTGTCGCCGAATTGGTGACCGTTTCGGCACCGGCCGTCCACGGCCGGCAGAATGATGCTCAGGGCGATGATGGAAGAGCGGACCACGCCCACTCCCGTCTTCGCCATGCCTCCCCGGCGCCGTTCGCCATAAGGCCGGGTGCGGCCCTCCCCCGCCGCCGTGCTAGGACTGACGCCAACGGTCGAGCGGAACCACGACCGCTCTCGCCGGCCGACATGGACCGGCGCCGCGACCGACCGCGGGAGGAACCATGAGCGTCTTCTTCAGCGCGAGCCATCGGCGCCTGCAGGACGAGCACGGCACGCGCGCCCTCGCCGACCGGCTGGAGGCGCATGCCCATGCCTGTTTCGAGCCGCCCGAGCGCGACTTCATCGAGAGCGCGACGATGGTCTTCCTCAGCACGGTGGACGGGAGCGGCCAGCCCACCGTGTCCTACAAGGGCGGCGCGCCCGGCTTCATCCGGATCACCGGCTCGAACGAGCTGATCGTTCCGAGCTACGACGGGAACGGCATGTTCCTGACGCTTGGCAATCTGGCTGAGAATCCCCGCATCGGCCTGCTCTTCATCGATTTCGAGCAGCCGCACCGGCTGCGGGTGCACGGCACCGCGGCTCTCGTCGACGAGGCGGGACTGCTCGCCCTCTACCCGGGGGCGGATCACGTCGTCCGGGTCACGGCCGACCGGATCTTCGTGAATTGCGGCCGCTACATCCACCGGAGCGCCGGCGCGACGCTCTCGCCGCACCTGCCCGACCCGGCCGGGCACCAGCCCTTCCCGGCCTGGAAGCGCCTGGACATCTTCGAGGGCGCCCTGCCGGCGGAGGATGCGCAGGAAGTCGCGCGCCGGGGCGGCACGATCCCGCTCGAGGCCTATCCGGGCGAGGCCGATCCCGGCTGAACCGGCTCAGCGCGCGCCGCCGACGATGGTCCCCCCGGCTTCCGCCAGGGCTCCCTCGCGCAGTTCCAGGCCTAAGAACCGCCCCGGATCGACCGGGCCCGGCAGGGTGAGCTGGCGTGGCGGGAGCACCCGGAAGCCGAACCGGGCGTAGTACGGTGCGTCGCCGACCAGGATGACGAGGCCGTGGCCGCCGGCCCGGGCGGCGTCGAGGGAGGCGCGCATCAGGGCGCCGCCGATGCCGCGGCTGCCGAAGGCGGGATCGACGGTCAGCGGCCCGAGCACCAGGAGCGGGCTCGATCCTGCCCGGGCCGGCGAGACTCGCACCGAGCCGACCAGCAAGGTGCCGACCAGCGCCGTAAACGAGAGGTCGGAGAGGTGCGGCACTCCCTCGCGCAGCCGGAAGGCGGTGCGGGCATAGCGGCCGGGGCCGAAGGCGCGCTCGTGCAGGCGCACGATGGCGTCGTTGTCGCGCGGGGTCTCGGGCCGGATGACGAGGGGAAGCGTGGTCACGGGCACACTCGGGGTGGGCGCATCTGGGGCGGGCGTCTCATCTCAAGGCGGATCGGTCAGCCGATCCGTCGTCGCGCCTCTGCCCTCGGGGCCATCGCTCAACTCCCGGCGGGCTCCTCGCCCGCTGCCCGGCACCATCGCCCGTCGGGGCGCCATAGCAGCGCTTGTCTGGGAGTGCAAACCGCCGGTGGCATGCCGCTCGCATCACCACCGCCTGCTGGCGCTTGCCTTCGGGTATGCCTTGCGGGTTAGCTGAGCGTGGAACGCCTCAAAGGTTCGGGAACGACGCCACAATGAGAATCAGGTCTGCTCTCGCTCTCGTCCTCTCCCTCGCGCTCGGCTCCGCCGGAGCCGCCCGGGCCGAGGACACGGTGCCGGCGACAGTGAGGATCGCCACCGAAGGCGCCTACGCGCCCTACAACTTCACCAAGCCCGACGGCACCCTCGACGGCTACGAGATCGAGCTCGGCCGCGAGATCTGCGCCCGCGCCAAGCTGACATGCGAGTTCGTCGCCCAGGACTGGGACGGCGTGGTGCCGGGTCTCAACGCCAAGAAGTTCGACGCCATCATGTCGGGCATGACCATCACCGACGCGCGCCTGAAGGTGGTGGACTTCACCAAGCCCTATAGCGGCGATTCCTCCGGCTTCGCGGTCGACCGCAACGGCCCGCTGGCGAAGCTCCCGCTGGCTAACCAGAAGTTCAGCCTGACGGACGAGGCCGAGGCGCAGAAGGCGCTCGACACGATCAAGCCGCTCCTCAAGGGCAAGACCGTCGGCGTCCAGGTCTCAACCATCCACGCCGCCTTCATGGACAAGTACCTGAAGGGCACCGTCGAGGTGCGCGAGTACAAGACCACCGAGCAGCACGACCTCGACCTCGCCGCCGGCCGCCTCGACGCGATCTTCGCCAACGACGCGCCCCTGCGGGCGACCGCCGAGAAGCCGGAATTCGCCGGCACGGTGATGCTGGCCGGGCCCCGCTTCCGCGGCGGCGTCCTCGGCCGCGGCGTGGCGATGGGCCTGCGCAAGGGCGAGGCGAAGCTGAAGGCGCGGCTCGACGAGGGCATCGACGCGGTGATCGCCGACGGCACCCTGAAAAAACTCTCGATCAAGTGGTTCAAGGCCGACATGACCCCGCAGGGCTGACGGGCACGACACGGACAATGAACGGCAAGAGAACGGAGATGAGAGAAGAACGGAGATGAGAGACGCGTGAGCGCCTTCACCCTTCTCGGCTTCGGGCCCGGCGGCTGGGGCGGCGCGCTGCTCGCCGCCGCCGGCACGACCCTCGCCCTCGCCCTGTGCGGCTTCCTCCTCGGGGCTGTGCTCGGCGGCGTGGCGGCGGGCGCCAAGCTCTCCGGCCTCCTGCCGCTGCGGGTTCTGGCCGACGGCTACACCACGCTCCTGCGCGGCGTGCCGGACCTGCTCGTGATCTATCTCCTGTATTTCGGCGGCAGCGCGGCGCTCGGCCAGGTCGCGGGTCTGTTCGGCGTCACCGGCTTCGTCGGGGTGCCGGCCTTCGGGGTCGGCGTGGCGGCGCTCGGGATCATCTCCGGCGCCTACCAGGCCGAGGTGTTCCGCGGCGCCTATCTCGCCCTCGACCGCGGGCAGATCGAGGCGGCCCGCGCCGTGGGCATGCATCGCGGGCTGATCCTGCGCCGGGTCGTGGCGCCGCTCGTCGCCCGCGACGCCCTGCCCGGCCTCGGCAATGTCTGGCAGATTCTCCTCAAGGACTCGGCCCTGGTCTCGGTCACGGGCCTCGTCGAGCTGCTGCGCCAGGCCCAGGTCGGTGCCGGCTCGACCCGGCAGCCCTTCACCTTCTACCTTGCCGCCGGCGCCCTCTACCTCGCCATCACCTCGCTCTCGACCTGGGGCTTCGCCAGGGCCGAGGCCCATGCCCGCCGGGGCGCCCGATGATCCGCCGGGGCACACGATGACGCGCCGGGGCGCCCGATGATCGACGTCGCATTCCTCGAATCCACCATCCGGGCGCTGCTCGGCGGCCTCCCGCTGACCTTGAGCCTCACCGCCGGCTCTGTCGCCCTCGGGGCTGTGCTGGCGGCTTTCGCGGCCTGGGGCCGGCTCTCCGGCGTCGCCCCCGCGGACTGGCTTGCCCGCCTCTACATCTTCGTCTTCCGCGGCACGCCGCTCCTGGTGCAGATCTTCCTGATCTATTACGGCCTCGGCCAGTTCCGGCCGACCCTGCAGGCCTGGGGCCTGTGGACTGTCTTCCGCGAGCCGTACTGGTGCGCGTTGCTGGCGCTCGCCCTCAATACCGGCGCCTACACGGCGGAGATCTTTCGCGGTGCGGTCCTCTCGGTGCCGCAGGGCGCCCTGGTGGCGGGGCGGGCCTGCGGCATGCCGCGGCTGCTGCTGTTTCGCCGCATCACCCTGCCGCTCGCCACCCGCCAGGCCCTGCCGGCCTACGGCAACGAGGTGATCTCGGTGGTCAAGGCGACCTCGCTCGCCTCCACCATCACCCTCATGGAGATCACCGGCATCGCCCAGAAGCTGATCGCCCAGAGCTTCCGGGCGCTGGAGGTCTTCGTCTGCGCCGGCGCGTTCTACCTCGCCCTCACCTTCGTGATCATCGGGATCTTGCGGCTCGCCGAGGCCCGGCTGTCGCCGGACCTGCGCCCGCGCCCGGTGATCCGCCCCGCCTGACCCGGGATCTCGCCATGCTGGCCCCCTCGCCCACCCGTCCCGAGGCCGTCGCGGTCCGGGACCTGCACAAGCATTTCGGCCGCAACGAGGTGCTGCGCGGCGTCTCGCTCGCGGCCCGCGAGGGCGAGGTGGTGGCGATCCTCGGCTCGTCCGGCTCCGGCAAGTCGACGTTGCTCCGCTGCATCAACCTCCTCGAGGTGCCGGAAGCCGGCGAGGTCGTGGTCGGCGACGAGGCGGTGGCCTGGCGTGAGCGACGCGGCGGCCGGGTGCCGGCCGATCGGACCCAGGTCGACCGCATCCGCGCCCGCGTGGGCATGGTCTTCCAGAGCTTCAACCTGTGGTCCCACCGCACGGTGCTCGAGAACGTGATCGAGGCGCCGGTCCACGTGCTGGGCAGGAAAAAGGCGGACTGCGTCGCCGAGGCCGAGGGGCTGCTCGCCAAGGTCGGCATCGCCGACAAGCGCGACCACTACCCGGCCCATCTCTCCGGCGGCCAGCAGCAGCGCGCCGCCATCGCCCGGGCGCTCGCCATGCACCCGCGGGTGCTGCTCTTCGACGAGCCGACCTCCGCCCTCGACCCCGAGCGCGTCGCCGAGGTGCTGCGGGTGATGCGGGCGCTGGCCGAGGAGGGCCGCACCATGCTGGTCGTCACCCACGAGATGGCCTTCGCCCGCGAGGTCGCCCACCGGGTGGTCTTTTTGCACGAGGGCCGGATCCTGGAGGACGGACCGTCCGAGCAGGTCTTCTCCGCGCCGCGATCGGAGCGGTTCCGGCAGTTCTTGGCGCGGGGGGAGTGACGTGGACGGATCAGTGAGCGCGTTTCGTGAGCCAGAATGCCCAGCCGGCGAGAGTCAGGGCCCCGACGGGAACCACGAGTAACGCGAGCAGGGGCAGGTCGCTCGTCGTTGGAGGCTCCGGAGCATGCGTCTGGCGATCCAATGTTAGGAACCCGCTGGTGAAGAAGCAAACCACCGAGATCGCGAGCGAGGCCCCGGAGGCGTCGATCCGGAAGCGCAGGACCCCGGTCGCCAGTCCCGGATCGACGTCGTGGATGGTGCCACCCGCGGCGATCAAGGGAGCAAGGCAGCCGACCGCGAAGGTCGCGATGGCAACGCCGTTCACATAGGTCGCTGTCAGTTTGGCTTGCTCGTTGGAGATCAGCGTCTTGCGATCCTGATCCACCGCGCCGCGCCCCCTGCAGACTCGATCATCCGAACTTCCGATGCTCGTACGGAGCTTCAGCTTCCAGGGGTGGGGGCAATCGCCCAGCAAAGAAGCTTTGTCCGATGGACGGCCATCCTGCATGGATGCCCGTCCGAACGCGCGTGATCAGGGCTGGCGCTAACCCCTCACCCCCGCGTCATCACCACGTCCAGCTGCGGCTTCTGGTTGATGGTCTGGAACACCACGCAGTAGCGCTCGGTCAGCTTCAGCAGCTGATCGAGCTTCTCCTGCGGCGCGTCGGTATCGACCTCGAAGCTGAGGCGAATGGATCGGAAGCCCACCGGCGCGCCCTTGTCGACCCCGAGCGTGCCGCGGAAGTCGAGGTCGCCCTCGGCCTTGACCAGCCCCTTGCGCAGAGGGATCTCCAGGGCGGTCGCCACCGCCTTCAGGGTGACGCCCGCGCAGGCGACGAGGGCTTCGAGCAGCATGTCGCCGGAGCAGAGTTCCGCGCCCGATCCGCCGCTCGCCGGGTGCAGGCCCGCCACGGCCAGCGCCCGGCCGGTCTCGACCTTGCAGGCGATGCCGCCGTCGTCGAGCGAGCCTTGCGCCTTCAGGGTGATCACCGCCGCCTCCGGATCGCTGCGGTAGCGGTCCTTGATCGGGGCCTGGAGCGAGCGCAGTGCGGTGGCGTCCATCTTGTATCCTCCCGGTTTATGGGCGAACGGCTTAGCATTCCGTGCCGCCGCCCCGCCAGGGCTCGTGGCCAGGGGCTCACATGGGAGGACTCACATGGGAGGGCTCACCACCACAGGGCGGGGGCGTCGGGCTTCTGGCGATCGGGCTCGCCCTCCGGGCGGAGCGAGCGGTCGAGGCTCGCCAGGATGGTGCGGGCGGCGGCCTCGCTGCCCGGCGCCGAGGGAAGACGCGGGCGGCTCAAGGGAAGCGGGATCGTGTCGTCGATCCGGCCGGGCTTGGGGCGGAGCACCACCGCCCTGTCGGCGAGGGCCACCGCCTCGGCGACGTCGTGGGTGACGAGGAGCACGGTCGGTCGGCTCTCTTCCCATAAGGAGAGGAGATGCCGGTGCAGGCCGGCCCGGGTCAGGGCGTCGAGGGCCGAGAACGGCTCGTCGAGGAGCAGCACCTTCGGGGCGGCCACGAAGGCGCGGGCGATCGCCACCCTCTGCTGCTGGCCGCCCGACAGGTCGCGCGGCCAGCGCCCGGCCTGCTCGGCGAGGCCGACGCGCTCCAGCGCGTGCGCCACCCGGGCCCGGCGCTCGGGCCGTGGCAGGTCGGCGAGGCCGAAGGCCACGTTGTCGGCGACGCTGAGCCAAGGCAGGAGCCTCGGCTCCTGAAAAACGATGCCGACGCCCGGATGCGGCGCCGCGATCGCCTCGCCGTCGAGGCTGATGCCCCCGGCGCTCGCCCGGTCGAGCCCGGCGATCAGGCGCAGCAGCGTGGTCTTGCCGCAGCCCGAGCCGCCGATCAGCGCCACGATCTCACCGGCCCGCACGGTGAGCGAGATGTCGGCGAGCGCCCGCGTGCCGTCGGCGTAGGTCTTCGACAGCCCGTCCAGGATCAGCATGTCAGGATCAGCATCTCAGAGGGTGTCCCGCGCGGTGTCCTGCCAGCGGGCGAGCGGCTGCGTCAGCCCGACGAGCACCGCGTCGCAGAGCTTGCCGAGGGCGGCGAAGGCCAGGATCGCCGCGACGATCTGGTCCGGCTTGCCGAGCTGCTGCCCGTCGAGGAGGAGGTAGCCGAGGCCTTCCGAGGCGCCGAGCAGCTCGGCCGCCGCCACGAACATGAAGCCGAGGCCGAGGCCCGTGCGCAGGGCGACCAGGGTCGCGGGCAGCACTGCCGGCAGCAGGATGCGCCGGGCGAGATCCAGGCGCGAGAGCCGAAAGACCCGGCCGACCTCGATCAGCTTGCGGTCGACGCCCGCGATGGCGCCCGCCACCCCGAGATAGACCGGGAAGAACACGCCGACCGCGATCAGGGTGATCTTCGAGGCCTCGAAGATTCCGAACCACAGGATGAACAGCGGCACCCAGGCGATCGACGGGATCGCCCGCAGGGCTTGCAGGCTCGGATCGATCAGGCGCCGCATTGTCGGAAGCGTGCCGGTCAGCGCCCCGACCAGGATCCCGGCCAGCGCCCCGAAGCCGAACCCGGCCGCGACCCGGGTCAGGCTGGCGAGCACGTGGGTCCACAATTCGCCGCTCGCCGCGAGGCCCCACAGGGTGGCCAGCACCCGGCTCGGCGGCGGCACCAGCCGCCCCTGCGC
>JAEWKL010000073.1 GCA_023386115.1 Pseudomonadota bacterium | reverse complement strand
GCTCAGCGGCGGGCGCGCGCGGCGGCATAGCCGGCCAGCCCGTCCTCGGCCATCCGGTCCATCGAGAAGCGGCCGCGGACGAAGGCGCTGAGCGCCGCCGCCTCGTCGGAGCGCTGCGCCGGGTCCTGGTCGACCTTGTGCAGGATCGCCTGGCCGAGTGCGGCGACGTCGCGCGGCGGCACCAGGGTCGGCGCGGCGGGGCCGAAGATCTCCGGGATTCCCCCCACATCGGTCGAGACCAGGGGCTGGCCCGCCGCCGCCGCCTCGAGGATGACGTAGGGCAGCGACTCGGCGAGCGAGGGTACCACCATCACCGTGGCGCGGCTCAACGCTGCGCGGATGGCCTGCGGCGGCTCGAAGCAAACGTCCTGGGCGAGGCCGAGCACGGCAGCGCGGTCGCGCAGGGCGACCTCGTCCGGTCCCGAGCCGACCACCAGGAGGGTCAAGCGCCGCCCCCGCTCCCGGCGCAGTCGGGCCAGCGCCTCGAACAGCACCGGAACGCCCTTCGCCTCCCGCAGCTCTCCGATATAGACGAGGTCAAACGGATCCGGGCCCACGCCGATCGGGGCGAACTCGGCAGTCGCGATGCCGTTATGCACCACCCGCACCAGTCGGTCGGTCGGGCCGACATAGGCCCGGTAGCGCCCGGCGATGTAGTCGCTCTCGAACAGGAAGACGTCGGTGCGGTGGGTGAGCAGGCCTTCCGCCAGCATGTAGAGGCGGTGAAGCGCCGTGCCCGGGCGGTAGTTGAAGCTGCCGCCATGCGGCGTGTAGGCCCGCACCGGCGCCGCCCCGCCCCCGGCCGGCGCCAGGCGGGCGAACAGGCCGCCCTTCGAGCCGTGCCCGTGCAGCACGGTGGGTTCCAGGCGGCGCACGAGGCCGGAGAGCGCCGCCAGCGCGGCGAGGTCCCGGGGATGCGGGTTGCGGCGCATCGGCAGCCGCGTGATGCCGAGGGACAGGTGCGGCGCCAGCTCGGCCAGCACGGCGTCCGCCCGGGCGCCCCCGGTGCTCACGTCGCAGAACAGGCCGACCGCGTGGCCGGCCTCCGCCTGCAGCCGCGCGACGTCGAGAACGTGGCGGAACAGGCCGCCGACCGGAGCCCGGAAGACGTGCAGGATCCGCTCGCGCGGGGCAGGCATGGGCCGGGAGGCCGGTGCAGCCTCCGGCGGCGCGGGATCGGCGGCGAGGAGGAGGTCGGAGCCGGCCACGGACATGTCCTCGAGACGAACGACGGCGCCGCGGCAGGCGGCTGCCGTCATCTCGCCTGAGGCGTGTCGCCATGAGGTTAAGCGTCCGGCGGAACGATCACTCCGATCCAGGTTGCGTGAGACCTTGGTTAACCGCTCGTCGGCGCAAGTCGTCGATCGCGCAAGGGCCGCCGCGTCTCAGAACCAGCGCTCCTTAATGACGATCGTGTCGCCGGGGCGGACCGGATAGGTCATCGGCACGATGCCGGAGACGAGGCCGGCCGGTCCCTCGCGGGTGAGCACGGCGTAGTCGCGGGCGGCGCGGGGACCGAAGCCCGCTGCGATCGCCACTGCGGTCTCGACCGTCATGCCGCTCACATAGGGGTACTGGCCCGAGGTGGTGACCTCGCCCAGGATGAAGAACGGCCGATAGACCTCGACCTCCACCGTGACGTGGGGCTCGCGCACGAAGCCGTCGCGCAGGCGGGCCTCGATGGCGCGGGCGGCCTGGGCGGTCGAGCCGCCGGCGACCTTGATCGGGCCGATCAGCGGCATCGCGATGCGCCCGGCGCCGTCCACCGCGTAGAGATTGGAGAGGTTGTCCTGCCCGAACACGATCACCCGCAGCCGATCGCCGGAGGCGAGCGAGTAGGCGGCGCCGATCGAGCCGGTGCCGGTCTCGTCGAGGAGCGCCGTGCGGTACTCGGGGCGCAGGCAGCCGCCGAGCGCGAGCGTGGTCGCCAAGCCTGTGAGAAGGGCGCGTCGGTTCATCGCTTCCGGCCAGTTCAAGTCGTGTCCGTGATCTTGTCCCCAGGCGTAGGGTGTCGTGGTTAACGAACCCTCACCCTCCGACCGTGATCGTCGAAGAGGCGTCAGGTCTTAACTGGGCGGCAACCTTAATCGCGTGTGCTGGCGGCAGGGCCCGGTCCGGGCCAGATCCCGCCTCCTCACCGACGGTCCGCAATGCCCCGCGTCTTTCCTTTCGCCGAGCGGTCGCATGCCCGCCTGCCCGACCGGCTGGCCGGCCGGGGCGGCAAGGACTCCAAAAAATCGGGGTCCCAGGATTCCAAGTCCAAGGATTCGAAGTCCAAGGATTCCACGTTCAGGAATCCCGGTCCGACCAATGCGCAGCCCAACGGCTCGCAGGCATTCGGGGAGGCGATCCCCGGCGCGGCGATCCGGGAGCGCGCGAGCGAGGAGGGCCTGACCCTGGGCGATGTCGGACGCCTGCTCGGGCGGCGCTGGTTCGTCATCCTGCTGCCGACCCTGGCGGCTTTCGGCCTCTCCGTGACCTTCGTGCAGGTCGTCACACCGCGCTATACCGCAGAAGCCAAGCTCCTGCTCGAGAGCCGCGACAGCGCGCTGACCCGGCTGCAGCAGGATCGGGGCGAGCTGCCCCAGCCGATCGACGAGCAGGCGGTGGCAAGCCAGGTCCAGGTGGTGATGTCGCGCGACATCGCCCGGGAGGCGATCAAGAGCCTCGGCCTCGTCGGCAATCCCGAATTCGATCCCATGGTCCAGGGCGTCGGCGGGCTCCAGCAGGTGCTGGTGATGCTTGGCCTCGCCCAGAACCCCCTCGACCGCGAGCCGGTGGACCGGGTGCTGGAGCGGTACTTCGAGCGCCTGCTGGTCTATCCGGCCGGCAAGTCCCGCATCCTGACGATCGAGTTCCGCTCGAAGGATCCCGAATTGGCCGCCAAGGCCGCCAACACCATCTCGGACCTCTACCTCTCCTCGCTCGCCGCCGCGAAGGTCGACACCGCGCGCTACGCCTCGACCTGGCTCGGAACGAACATCGAGACCCTGCGCAGCCGCGTCTCGGAAGCCGAGGCGAAGGTCGAGGCGTTCCGGGCCCGCAACGGGCTGATCGGCAGCGGCGGCACGGCCAACCAGCCGCTCGCGGCCCAGCAGCTCGCCGAGCTGTCGACCCAGCTGACCCAGGCCCGCGCCGCTGAGGCCGATGCCGGCGCCAAGGCCAAGCTGATCCGCGAGATGCTGAAGGACGGACGCGGGTTCGAGATCCCGGACATCGCCAACAACGAGCTGATCCGCCGGCTGGTCGAGCAGCGCATCGGCCTGAAGGCGCAGCTCGCCCTCGAGGCGCGCACCCTCCTGCCGCAGCACCCGCGCATGAAGGAGTTGCGCGCCCAGCTCGAGGGCCTGGAGACGCAGATCCGTGCCGCCGCCGACCGTGCGGTGCGGACGCTCGAGAACGATGCCCGCATCGCCGGCAGCCGGGTCGAGAGCCTGCAGGCGGCGGTGGATGCGCAGCGCGGGATCGTCGCCAAGGCGAATGGCGACGAGGTCGAGCTGCGCGCCCTGGAGCGCGAGGCGAAAGCCCAGCGCGAGCAGCTCGAATCCTATCTCGGCCGCTTCCGCGAGGCGGCGGCCCGCGACGCGGCGAGCGCCGCCCCGGCCGATGCCCGCGTGGTCTCCCGCGCGGTGGTGCCCGACCTGCCGTCCTTCCCCAAGAAGCTGCCGATCGTCCTCTTCGCGACGGTGATCGCCTTCCTGTTCGCCATCGGCAGCATCGTCGCCAAGGCGCTGCTCGCCGGCGATCCGCCCGGGCGCGGGCGTGGGCGCCCGCCCCTGCGC